>JBBSNJ010000031.1:0-11355 GCA_038232775.1 Thermomicrobiales bacterium | reverse complement strand
CTCTCGCCGACGATCGACGCCCGGTCGCTGAGCACGACGACGATGTCGGGCTGGACGACCGAGCCGTCCGGGAAGCGGACATCGAGCGGCGCCGCAAAGACGTTTCCAGCTCCACTGCCGCGCAAGCTTTGGTAGAACTGGAAGAACATCTCACCCGACACGCGCTGGTGGAGCGGCGACGGTGACGCGACCAAGACTAGCTCCCCTTCGATCAGTTCGTAGCGGTTGCCGTCCTCCCGCGCCCGGCAGAGGTCTTCATAGGTCAGGGGACGGACGGAGACGGCCATCGTGCTCCCTCACTCCTCGGGCCGCCGTCGTGGCCCGGCCAGGTAGAGGCACTCGTCGAGGCGGCGTTGGGGCAGCCGTTCGCGCCACCAGCGGCGGCCGCCAGACGGGAGGAGGGCAATGAGGCGAGGCTCGGGCCCGACAGTGGCTGCCTCGTCGCGCAGTCGGTCGACCTCGATCCGGCGCCGTTCGGGCGGTAGGTCGGCGAGCGCCTCGCGGAGGCGGCGCTGGCCGTCGGCGACGAAGCCGCTCCGCCCGCTCATCGCCGACTGCTCTGGCGGTGGTGGGCGACGTACTCGAGCACGTCGGCCCGGCTGACGACCCCGATCAGCACCCCCTCGCGCTGGACGAGGACGGCCGGCGAGCCGGAAGCGAGCATCGGCACCACCCGCTCGACCTCCTCGTTGCCGTCGACCAGCGGGAACGGCCCCTCCATGATCGTGCTCACCTTCGCCGTCAGCACGTCGGGGTTGCGGAAGAGGTGGTCGAGCAGGCTCCGCTCCTGGATCGAGCCGGCGACCGAGTGGACCTCGATCCGGGCCGGCCCCCCCTGGTCGCTGACCGTCGCCGTTCCGTCCCGCACCACCGGCAGCTGCGAGATGTCGTGCTCCCGCAGCAGTTGGATCGCCTCGGCCACCGTCTGGTCGCAGCCGACGGCGACCACCCGCGGCACCTCGCCGCTCCGCTCGGCGACGACGCTGCCGATCCGGGTCGGTTGGTTGAAGCGGGAGAGGAAGCCGTTCTCCCGCATCCAGTCGTCGCTGTAGATCTTGGAGAGGTAGCCGCGCCCGCTGTCGGGGAGGAGGACGACCATCAGGGCGTCCGGGTCGTCGAGCCGGCGGGCGACCTCGAGCGCGGCCCAGGCCGCCAAGCCGCAGGAGCCGCCGACCAGCAGCCCCTCCTCCCGCGTCAGGCGGCGGGCGGTCAGAAAGGAGTCCCGGTCGCTGACCTGGACCCACTCGTCGACCACCTTGCGGTCGAACGTGCCGGGCCAGAAGTCCTCGCCGACCCCTTCGACCTTGTAGGTGTGGACGTTCTCCGGCTCGGTGTAGATGCTCCCCTGCGGATCGGCCCCGATCACCCGGATCGCCGGGTTGCGCTCCTTGAGGAAGCGGCCGATGCCGGAGATCGTGCCGCCGGTGCCGACGCCGGCCACGAAGTGGGTGATCTGGCCGCCGGTCTGCCGCCAGATCTCGGGACCGGTCGTCTCGTAGTGGGTGCGGGGGTTGGCCGGGTTAAAGTACTGATTGGGCTGGAACGCGTTCGGCACCTCGCGGGTCAGGCGGTCGGCGACCGCGTAGTAGCTCTCGGGGGAGTCGCGCTCGACCGCGGTCGGGGTAATGACGACCTCGGCGCCGTAGGCCCGGAGCAGGGCGGCCTTCTCCGGCGCCACCTTGTCGGGCATCACGAAGATGCAGCCGTAGCCTTTGACCGCGGCCGCCATCGCCAGGCCGACGCCGGTGTTGCCGCTCGTCGGCTCGACGATCGTCCCGCCTGGCTTCAGCCACCCCTTCCGCTCCGCCTCCTCGATCATCCGGATCCCGATCCGGTCCTTGACCGAGCCGCCTGGGTTGAGTGCTTCGAACTTGGCCGCGATCGGCGTCCGGATGCCGGCGGCGACGGCGTTGAGGCGGATCAGCGGCGTGTTGCCGAGGGCGGCGATCACGTTGGGCTTGATCTCGGTCGCGGACGCCGGCGGCGCCTCGACCCGCTGCGGCGCGGAGACCATGGTCGTCTTTCTCCCGTCTCGTTCCGGGGCGATGGTGGCCAGCGGCCGGCGTCGCGGGCGAGCGACCGGCCCGGACGATGCCCCTCGCGATGGTAGCATGCGGGGCGGCAGCCTCCGCGACGGGCGAGGGTCGGCCAGCTCGCCGGGCTGCGACGAGCCCTGCGGCAAACGGCCGTGAGCGGCGGCATCCGGTGGGGTTGCGGCCCGGCGGGAGCGCCCGCCCGCCTCTCGACCGAGCGCGCCGACGGCGGCGGCCGCAGCCGGTCGGGCCAGATCGGGACCGGGTGGTCGTGCCGGGGGAACCGCGATGCCGAACCGAGGTCCGGAGCCGGAACGAAGCGAGCCGACCGTCCTCAATCTCATCGGCGAGCGGGTCGCCCTCGGCCCGCTGCACGACGGCCTGCTGCCGCGCTTGGTGCGGTGGGCGAACGACTTCCTGACGGTCGATCTCGGCGGCGACGATCCCCGGCCCCGCTCGCCGCAAGAGGTCGCGGCGTTCTGGGGGCCGCTGCTGAAGGGGGAGCGGTCCGATTGGATCGGCTTCGCCATTTACGAGCTGCCCGACCTGCTCCCGGTCGGGATCACCAACGTCCGCGACTTCTCCGGACCGAACCGCACGGCCGAGTTCGGGATCACGATCGGCGAGGTGGACCGTCGCGGTCATGGGCTCGGCACCGAGGCGACCCGCCTCGTGCTCGATTACGCCTTCACTGTCCTCGGCGTCCATAACGTCTGGCTCGACACCCTAGCCTCGAACGAGGCCGCCCTCCGCGCCTACGCGCGGGCCGGCTTCAAGGAGATCGGCCGGCGACGGGAGGCCCACCGCCGGGGCGACCGGGTCGAGGATGTGGTGCTGATGGACTGCCTAGCGACCGAGTTCGCCCCGCCGTCCCAGCGCGCCCTCCTCGGATGAGCCGCGACGGCGGACCCGTCGCGCGCGGGACCGGCCGCCCTCACCCCACGACCGCGGCGGCGATCCCCTCGATCAGGTAGCGCGGCGTCGCCAGTTCCTCCGGCGGCACGCGGCGCTCGAGGCCGGCGACGACGACGAGATCGAGGTCGGGAACGAGGAAGATGTGCTGCCCGCCGTAGCCGAGGGCGAAGGCGGCCGGGTAGCCCGCCTGCGTCTGCGTCACCCACCACTGGTAGCCGTAGGCGGCGTAGCCGCCGGTGGCGTCGCCCGCGCTCCGGTAGGTCGTCGCCGCCTCGACCCACTCGGCGGGGACGATCCGCCGCCCGGCCCAAGAGCCGTCGTTGAGGTAGAGGAAGCCGAACTTGGCCATGTCGCGCGGGGTCAGCTCCAGACCGGAGCCGGCGCTCGGCTCGCCCTGGGGCGAGCGCATCCAGTCGCCCGGCTCGATCCCGAGGGGGTCGAACAGCACCGCCCGGGCGTACTCGTCGAGGGGTTGCCCGGTCGCCTCGGCGACGATCACGCCGAGCAGGTGGGAGCCCCCGGTGTTGTAGACGTAGGTCGAGCCGGAGGGGTCGATCACCGGCCGGCCGAGGGTGAACGCGACCCAGTTGTCGCTGCCGGTCAGGACGAACCACTCGCCGGCGGTCGGCCAGTCGAGGCCGCTGGTCATCGTCAGCAGTTGGTAGAGGGTGATCTCGGCAACGGCGGGATCGGCGCCGGCCGGGATGCGGTCGGGGATCAGCGCGCCGATCGTCTGGTCGAGGCCGGCGATGGCGCCCTCGGCGATCGCGATCCCGACCAGCGTGCCGGTGACGCTCTTGGTCACCGATCGGACGTTGATCGGCACCCCCGGTTGGTAGCCGTTGTAGGCGCGCTCGAAGACGAGGTAGCCGCCGCGGACGGCGAGCAAGGCCGAGAGGTTCGGCACCTCGGCCAGGGCGCGGGCGTCGACCGCTTCGAGCTGCGCCGGGTCGAGGCCGAGCTCCGCCGGCGGCGCGGTCCGCCAGCCGTCGGTCGGCCAGTAGTCGCGAGCGACGGCGGTCTGGGCGGCGGCTGAGCTCCCGGAGATGGGGGAAGGGGGGAGCGGCGAGGGCAAGAGCGCCGCCAGCGGCAGCAGAGCGAGGAGCGAGCGACGGTCGAGGCGAGGGGTGGTCACAAGGTCCCTTTCCTGTCGCGATCGGCAGCCCGGACGCGGGATGGGCCTCCACCGCCCGGGCGCGAGGCGGCGGGCAAGGCACCGTCGGAGGTCCATGCCCACAGGATACCCAAGCGGCGACCGGTGATTCCAGCTTGGAGCCGTGCCCCCGCCTGATCTCAGGTGTTCTCGGGTTGGATCTCGTGGCGACGCGATCGGCCAACGCGCCGGAGGTCGAACCCTTCGGCTCCGGTGGCAACCCCAGCGAGTGGGCCGTCATACGGAGTCCGGGTGAACAGTTTCGCTATCGCCAAAGGGGCGCTCTCCCCTCTCCCGCGCACGTGAGAGGGGCTGGGGGTGTGGGCCTCTCTCCGGCTAACACAACTGATCACCCGGATTCCGTATCACTCCTGATCCGCCATCGTTCCCGGTTCCCGGAGGGCCGGCGCAGGCGTCGCCCCTATGCCGGGACAGGGAGGTGGTTCAGCCTCGACGCACCTCTCGAGCCGGCTACGCGGGCGAGTGAACGAGCGTGGGGCGGCCCGCCAGCCGCAATCCCTCCTCACTGGAGCATGGCGGCGTCCAGCGGGTAGCGCTGGCCGGCCGGGAGGCAACAGCCACCACCCTCGAGCGCCGCTCCCCTCCCTTGGCCGGCGCGGCGTCTGGGCCGCGTTAGGCCCGTCGCTCGGGACGGAGGGGGGAGCGCGGCGCCGGGCTCGCCGGCGAACCCTCCCAGGAGATGGGCTGCCTCGACGGCGACCGCGTCGTCGGCCATGACGGTGTATAGCGGTCGGCCTGGACGCCGGTGACGGAGCTGAAGTCGCACTGGCCGCCGGTCGTCGGGTGGAGGAGCAGGCCGAGCCCGGCGCAGACGATCGCCCCGAAGACGAGGCCGTAGAGGGCGAGCACGAGTCCCGAAATCAGGGGCGTCACCCAGTCGAAGAGGCCGAAGATGAAGCCGAAGAGGGAGCCGGCGACGGCACCGCTGATCGCCCCGTTCAGCGTCGCCCATCCCTAGCCGAGTTCACTGGTGACCTGCTCGACCAGCTTCAGTCCTTCGACGACGATCGCGATCCGCTCGACGACGACCCGGAGAGCGAGCGAACGATCGGTCGGGGCGGCCGTCGCCGGGGGCGCGAGCTCGTCGCTTCCGTTCGGATTCCTCATCGGCGCCCGCTCCCTCGAGACCGAGGTCCAAGCATCGGCTCGTCCCGCCGAGGGAGCGGGCCGCCGGTAACGGCTGCCCGCTCCCTCGCGCGTCGGTCGGACGCCTTACTGCACGGTCATGGTACCGCGCATCTGGGCCAGGTGGTGCTCGCAGGAGAAGCCGTGGCCGCCGGGTACGGCGTCGACCGTGAGCGACGTGGTCTCACCAGCGTGGACCTCGACGCTGATCCCCAACTCATCGACGACGAAGGAGTGTTCGACGTCCAACGGGTGGTGGTGGTCACCCGCGCGCCGGGCATGATCGTGAACTGGTCGGGATAGACGGCGAAGTCGACGGTCTCGACCGTGACCACTGCCGCTTGCCCCGCGGGCGCCACACCCTAGGTGGAGGCCGTCGGCGAGGCGGTGGCGTCGTCCCGGCCCTCGCCGGGGACGACGGTGCCCCCGCCCACGCCCGGCACCATGCCGCCCCCCTCGGGGGTGGCGACGACGATCGGGGTGGCGCCGCCGGGGCCTGGGATGGGGGTCATTCCGGCGCCGAACGGCGTCGCCGTGGCGCCGGTCGGGGTGCCGGCCTGGGCGCCGAGTTGGTAGGCGATCAGGCCATTCGGCGCCGGGCCGCCGCCGAAGTTCTGGGGTACGCCGACCGGGAGGTAGAGGGTGTCGTCGACGGCTACCGGGGCGGCGGCGATTGCCCCGTGCGACTGGCTGCGCCACAGCTGCTCGCCATCGGCGGCGCGGTAGGCGCGGACGATGCCGTCGAGGGAGCCGACGAAGGCGACGTCGTTGGCGAGGAACGTCGACGCCGGCACCGCGGCGGGCTGCGCCTGGGGGATCACCCACAGGTTCGCGCCGGTCGCGGCGTCGAGCGCCTTGACCGTCAGCGGCACCTCGGCCGGCGGCATGCCGTAGCGGTAGCCGTTGTTGCTCCAGACGTAGATCGCGTCGGCGCCGATCGCCGCCTCGGCGTGGATGCCGCCGGCGACGCCGCCGTAGCCGACCCGCGTGTTCCAAACCGGCTCGCCCGTCTCGGCGTCGAACGCGAAGTAGATGCCGCTCTTCTGGCCGATCCCGACCAGCCGGCGCTGCTGGCCGTCGATCGTCGCCTCGTACAGTTGCGGCCCGGCCCCAAAGTCGTAGTCGGGGCCGATCGGCTCGGCCGGCGTCCAGACGTCGCGCGCCGTGGCCTGCTGCGCCCAGCGGATCTCGCCGGTCTTGGCGTCGACCGCGATCAGCGAGTCGGAGAGGTCGGTCGCCGGCGGCGTGTAGTTGTTGCCGGTACCGAAGAAGAGGGTGTCCGTTTCCGGGTCGAGCGCGAAGCCGCTCCAGACCGCGACGCCGTTGGCCCCCTCCTCGACCAGGAAGCGCTCCCAGACCATCTTCCCGGACTGGGCGTCGAGGGCGACCACCTTGCCGCGGAAGACTGGCTGGAAGTCCGGCATCATCTGGGTCAGCGGCTCCTCGACCGACTGGACGCCGATGTAGAGGAGGCCGTCGTGGTAGAGAACCTTGCCGACGTTGCCGCCCTGCGGGTCGTCGGTGAACTCCGTCTGCCAGAGGACTTCGCCGCTCTCCGCGTTGAGGGCGAAGGCGTTCCCCTCGACGCTCGCCTCGAACAGCATCCCGTCGCCGAGGGCGCCGCTGCCGGCGAAGCCATACCACGGCCACTCCGTCATCGGCTGCTCGACGGTGTTCTGCCAGGCGATCTCGCCGGTGTCGGCGTCGGCGGCGTAGACGGTGCCGCCCCAGTCGGCGAAGTAGACGCGGCCGTTGGCGCTATCGACCAGCGGCCAGTGGGTCATCGGCTGCTCGGTCGGGATCGTCCAGGCCGGCTCGAGCTGGCCGACGTTGGCGGCGGTGATCGCCGTCTCGGTGCTGCTGTGCTGATTTTGGATGCCGAACCCGGCCGCACCGTCGTCCTGAGCGAGCGCGGTCAGGGGGGACCCCAACAGCAGCAACGCCGTGGCGCCGAGCCACCTAACGTGTTTGTGCATGACTGATACCTCCGCAACGGCGCCGCTCATTGACGGGCTGATCGGTCCCGGACCACTGCGGATGAGGGTCATCGAACGAGATGCCCGTGGGCGGTTCCTCGGCGAACACCTCCTCTACCGCTTCCTCCCCATGGCCCAGCGCGGCACGGCTGGAGGGCGTGCCCACGCCGCATCCCGTCCACGCAATCGCCGTACCCGCGCCTGACAAAATGTGCGTTCGCGCGCTCCCAGGCGGCGGCGCCTTGTCTCGGAGCGCTCGGGGATCGGGGAGACGGGCCGAGGTTGCTCGCGCCGGGCGGTTCCACCCCTGCCGGAGGACGGGGCGATTGGGCGCCGCGGGTCGTCCGGTGGGTACGGGGAGGTCCAGTCGCTGTTGTCGGACTCACACGGCGGCGCGGTGCCAAGGCTGCCCGAGCCGTCGTGCGGACCTAGAGCGCGGGCCGGGTCACGGCGATCCATTCGCGCGCAGGATCGACCCACGAGAGGGAGGGCGGGAGGAGCCCCCGACGATCTGCCCGCGGGCAGCACCGACAGCGGTTGTCAAAAGAGTTGCCGCCCTCAGGCTGGGTAGGGGGCACTGCTTGCCGCGCCCGTTGACCGGAGGCCGACACCCGACGTCACCGGTCCTCGAGCAAGGGGGGGGAACGTTTGTGCACGGAGCTACGGACGTGCCCTCGGTCATTCGCCGTTCGTCGTCAGCGTCGGGGCGACGCCTGCGTGGCCCCGATCAGGCGAGTTAGGGTCGACGCACCACTGGGACTGGACTGCAAGACCACTATTCCGAGCTTGTCGAGGCGTCCGCGCGCTCCGGCTCGAGCCAATCCATTCCTCGACGAACTCCGGATGACCGGAAGGGACGGCGGTGGCGAAGCACCGGCGCGCGTCGGCAGATACGTCCCCGTCGCGATCGACGTCGCCCTCCACGACGTCGTCATCCCATGGCCCCTCGCCAGCGATAAGCGATATTGGAGGGTTCAGAGGATGCGATCGCCAGGGTCGGGTGCCGGCGTCGGAGATGGCGGGGCAATCGCTCCATCCGTGGGTCGCGGCCGGGGGGGTGGTCGCCGGCACCATCAACGCCCGGGCGCGATCGCGGCTCGGTCGGCGGCGAGCCCGAGTGCTCCCGTCATCTCCGCTCGAGATCGTGCTCCGTCTGGCGTTCTGGATCAAGGCGCTCCTTCGCGCTGGTCGATCTTCGTGGCTCCACAGGAGAGGGGACGGGGACGGTGCGGCGATGGCGTCCGTCCCCGTGGTCGGTGAAGGGCTGGACACGCCAGCCCGCTAGATGATGGGTCAGTTGATCCAGATCGAGCTCTCCTCGATCCGGAGACCGCTGGCCATCAGCTCATCGACCGAGCGGATGCTGTTCGGCTCGTAGTCGCGCGACACCAGCACCCACTGGTTGTGCCAGATCGGACTGTAATCCGGCTGACCCGGAACGGTCGGGTAGATGACGAACTGATCCTCGACCTTGGGCTGCTCCATGAAGCCCTCGATCGTCGTCGGATCCTGGAACTCGTCCTCGTAGACGAAGAGATACTGCGGCGCCGTGGGAAAGGGGGGCATCTCGGTCGCTCCCCCGACGAAGAGGTGGAAGACCTGCTTCCCGTCCCACCAGGCGGGGTTGACCGGTTGCCCGAATGGGTTGCTGTAGGTCAAGTTCTCGACATCGTTGATGAACGTTTGCCCGCCGGCGGCGTGCCGAGGTCGACGACCGGCGTCGCTGGCGGCTCCTGGGCAGCCACGGCAGCCGCTTGACTCGCTCCTAGCGCGAGGCCCGCCGCCGAGCCGAGTCCGAGGCCGACGAACTGCTTGCGCGAAAGCTGTGATGGGTTCACCAGGTCCACTCCTCTGTCTTGGCCGACACTGATCGCCGCCCGCTTGCCCAGCGGGGCCGGGCGCGCGCTGTTCGCGCCCCAACCGTGTGGAGGCGGTCCTTTGACCGCTGCCGTCGTCCCAGTGCCCACGTCCATCGCTCCTCGCCACCAGCCGTCCGCTCTTTGCCCGTGGTGGCCCCGTCGTCTCGCGGGACCGCGGGCACCGCGGAGCGTCGGCGCCGTACCGGATCGGGCTGTAGCGGCGATGACTCACCGTTGGTCGCAAGTCTTGCACCAAGGCGTGCCACTTGTTGGAACGATCAGCGATCAACGGTGCCGGCATCAGCGCACATTCGTCGTGCGAAGTTCCGTGGTGGGTGGGAGCGAGAGCTTCTCCGCCCGGTCTTCCCGCTGCCGATCGCGACCTGGCGGCCCAGCCCCTCGCGCTCGACGGTGGCGAGGACCGGCGAGTTCTGAAAGTCGAGGTCGAACAAGTCGTGCGGCTTGGGGTTGTGGTACCAGCGGAGGCTGCCGGTCAGGGCGTCGAGCGAGACGAGCGAGTTGCTGTAGTCGTTCGGGCCCGGCCGGCTCTTGCCGTTGGGAAAGGGGGTGCCGCAGCCGACGATGTCCGGCCCCGGGTTGGCGACGCCGAAGGAGAGGTTCCCCTGGTCGTCGACCGAGGGCGGGAACCAGACGCCGCCGCCGCGGTTGACCGCGGGCGTGCCCCAGAGGTGGTCGGAGGTGGTGTCGAAGCGCCAGAGGATGGCGCCGGTCTTGGCGTCGAGGGCGGAGAGGATGCCGGGCTGCCCGCCCTCGGAGAAAGCGTCCGAGTCGCCGGGCACGGTGCTGATGGAGACTGCGTTGCCGTAGGCGATCGAGGCCGGGTCGATCCCCATGTTGGTGTTGATGTTGAGGTCGAGCCGCCAGACTTCCTCCCCCGTCTCGGCGTCGAGGGCGAACGCGACCGTCGTGTCGCCGGCCGCGCCGTAGACCGTGCCGTAGCCGACGGCGACGCCGTTCGGCCCCGCGCTCGGCACGTCGTAGCGCTACTCCCACCGGACCTCTCCCGAGGCGCGGTCGAGGGCGAATACGAACGTCGGGTGAACCGTCGTGTCTGGGGCGGTGGCCCTCACCCCCCAGCCCCGTCTCCCGCTGCGGCAGGCGAGGGGGAGCCGCCCCCTCAGTGATCAGCCGAAGTCGGTAGAAGACGTTGCTCTGCATGTCTTGGACGGAGTTCGTGTCGCCGTCGATGATCGGCTGGGCCGTCATCGCCGGGCGGCGGAACGGCCATCGATCACCTCCTTGTGGCCGCGTTCCAGCTCGGGCCCGGGGACGCCATCGGGCCAGGCAGCAGCGCCGAACCGAACGTTCCACGCTACCCGCCGACGACGTGCCTCGTGCCGACCTTGCCGGCCGCCTCGTGGCCGTCGGTGTCGCAACGGTAGGTTGGAGTCGCCGGCCTGGTCCGCGGCCGCCCCGCCCGGCCGTGGAGCCGCGGTGTCGGAGGTTCCCTCGGTCCGCGGGAGCGCCCGACCCTCGGCGCGACCTGATTCGGCGGGCGCCTCAGACGACCATCCCGCCGTAGTACGGGTAGGCCGGGTAGGCGTAGCCTTCCCCCCAGTAGGGCGGGTAGCCGTAGTAGCCGTAGACGTCGTTCCAGTAGTCGTCGGCGTCGGCCAGATCGGGATCATAGGCGGGGGCGCCGGTGATCCGCTCCCGCGTCTGGTCGACGTGGACCTGGTCGGCGTCGATCCGGGTAACGGCGTCGACCGGGATCAGGAAGCGGCGCTCGCCGAGGCCGAGGAAGCCGCCGGCGGCCACTTCGAGGAAGCGGACCTTCGACTCCTGCTGGTCGAGCAGCAGACCGTCGACGTGGCCGATCTCCGCGCCGGCGCGGTCGACCACGGTGCGGCCCCGGATGTCCTCCCGCGGGTCGGCCACCGTCAGGTCGGTCTTTCCCAGTTTGACCAGGGTCTTGCTCGTCTCGACGGCCATCGCAGACTCCTCTCGTCGTCGGGCAATCCCGCCCGGAAGCGAGGCGCCGTCGTCTGCCCCGCGCGGAGATACCGCCGAGCCCGTGCCACCGGCGACGATTGGGGCGGTGGCTCGGCCCATGATGCCCGCCGCACCTCCTCGTGCACGATCCAGAGAATTGAACGCGTGCCCGTCCTCCCCTGCTGCAACACGACGAGACGTGAACTCCTGCGGAGAGCTTCCGTTGTCGTCGTGGGCGCAATGCTCTCGAGCTTCTCCAGATATTGACGAGAACCGCCGCTAACGCTCTGCTGTGACAACTCCTCGCCAAATGGCTTGGG
>JBBSNJ010000030.1:0-11417 GCA_038232775.1 Thermomicrobiales bacterium | reverse complement strand
GCTTCGTCGCTTCAGCCCGGTCCCTTTCGGGCCGGGCGCCGCCGGCGCGACGTCCGCGAAATGCTCCATCACCCGCCACCCGCTACCCGCCACCCATCGAAAGGAGCCGTTCAAATGACCGAGACCGCCCGCGCCGCCGTGCTGCGCGCGTTCGGGGAGCCGCTGACGATCGAGGAGGCGCCGCTGCCGGCGCCGGGGCCGGGGGCGCTGACGGCGCGGATCGACTTCGGCGGCGTCTGCGGCACCGACGTCCACCTCCAGCACGGGAACCTGCCGATGCCGACGCCGGTGGTGCTCGGGCACGAGGCGGTCGGCCGGGTGCTGGCGCTGGGCGAGGGGGTCGCGACCGACTTCGACGGGGAGCCGCTGGCGGTCGGGGACGCCATCGCCTGGGCGTCGAGCATCCCCTGCGGCCGCTGCCACTGGTGCGTCGTCGAGCAGGAGCGGACCCTCTGCCAGAACCGCAAGGTCTACGGCATCAACCAGCGCTGGGACGAGGGGGCCCGCCTCTCGGGCGGCTGGGCGGAGGCGATCTACCTCCAACCCGGCTCGGCCGTCTTCAAGCTGCCGGCGGGGGTGACGGCGGCCCAGGCGATCGCCCTCGGCTGCGCCGGGCCGACCGCCGTCCACGGCGTGCTGGAGGTCGTCGGGGTCGGGGTCGGGGAGACGGTCGTGGTCCAGGGGAGCGGGCCGGTCGGGTTGGCCGCCGCGATGTACGCCCACCTGGCCGGGGCGGCGAAGGTGATCCTGGTCGGGGGACCGGCGGGGCGGCTGGAGCTGGCGAAGGCGATCGGGGTCGGCGACGTCCACCTCGACGTCTTCGCCGAGCCGGACGTCGCGGCGCGGACGGCGCGGGTGCTGGCGGAGACGCCGGGCGAGCGCGGCGCCGACGTGGTGCTGGAGTGCGCCGGGGTGCCGAGCGCGGTGCCGGAGGGGTTCGAGCTGGTCTGCCGCAACGGCCGCTATTTGGTGCTTGGCCAATACACCGACCGCGGCCCGGTGCCGATCAACCCGCACGTCATCACCCGCAAGCAGCTCAAGGTCTACGGCTCGTGGGCCTTCGCCGAGAAGCACTACGGCCGCTACCTGCGCTCGCTGCCGGCGCTGACGGCCCGCTTCGACCTGGAGCGGCTGGCGACCACCTACCCGCTGGCGGAGGCGAACCGGGCGCTCGAGGAGATGGCGTCCGGCTCGGTGATGAAGGCGGTGCTGGTGCCGGAGCGGTAGCGGCGCCGGCGATGGGCGGTGAGGAAAGACATCCCGGGTGGCCGACATCTGGCGGGTGCTTGACCGGCTGGGGCGCGAGGTCGTCTTGACCGAGGCCGGGTGGGCGCACATCCTCGTTGGGCATGGGGACGATCTGGCCGGCAGGGAGTCCGATGTCCAGGCGGCAATCGAGCGAGCGGAAACCATCACGTTCGACGCGAAACACGCACGCCGAGAATGTCATTATGTGCGAATCGGCCCTGGCCGACGTCGGCTGAAGGTCGTGGTCGGCTACGCTCCCGTGCCGCCTCCCGGCACGTGGGCCGGCACCGTCGTCACCGCCTACCTGGTCGGTGGCGTCGAACCGAAGGAGAGGCCGCGATGGCCGTGACCAACACCGAAGCGATCACGATCACCGAACCGTGGGCGACCCCGACCTGGCCCGAGGTTCCGCCCGATCCCGCCCGGACCAGGGGAGGGTACAACCCGATGGCCGACGAGGTGGTGATCCGCTTCGCCGGAACCGCCGGGCAGCGGGCCGTCGTCCTGCCGATTGCCGCCAGTGACGATCTGGATATCAACGTCCTGTCGGCCGACCGAACCGGGGTCGTGATTGGCGTCCAGGTCGACCATCTCCTGTTCAGCGCCGTCGCTGAGCACCCATCTTGGCGAGCATTGGCTGACCCCGTGCCGCCGCCGGCGGTTGTCGCCGAGCTTCTGCTGGAGGTGAAGCGCCGCTTCGACCGCTACGGCGCCGGCGAGACGCCGCCGGCGATCGGGCGGTGACGCCACCGAACGGGACGACGGCCTGATCGCGTCGTCGGGGATGAGGAGGGAACCGGCACGGCGGCCACCGTCTGGCGGGCGCTTCACCGGCTGGGGCGGGAGGTCGTCTTGACCGAGGCCGGGTGGGCGCACATCCTAAGCGGGCACACCGTCGACATGGTGGGACGCGAGCACCTCGTGCGTGCCGCGATCGAGCAGGCAGACTTTCTCACCGACGACGCCGATCACCCACGGCGCGAATGCCACTACTACCGCCCGTCCGCCGATGTTCCGATGCTCAAGGTCGTCGTCGGCTACGACCCAGTGCCGCCCCCCGGCGGTTGGTCTGGCACCGTGATCACCGCCTATCAGGTCGGCGAGGTCAAGCGGAAGGAGCGGCAGCGATGGCCCTGACCGATGCGCGCCCGGACGCGGCCGCCCCCCCGTGGACCGCGCCGAGATGGCCGACGGTTCCACCCGATCCGGCCCGAACCAGCGGCGCCTACAACCCCCTCGCCGACGAGTTCGTGCTTCGCTTCGGCGGTACCGGGGGTCGGCACTCGGTCGTGATGCTGATCAAGACGCCGGACGCGCAAGACATCAACGTCCTGGCCGACGACGAGACGGGGGAACGGATCGGGGTCCAGATCGACAATCTGCGCTTCCGCGTCATCACCGAGCACCCGTCATGGCGAGCCCTGGCTAAGCCCGAGCCTCCCGTGCCGGTGGTCGCCGATCTGTTGGCGGAAGCGAAGCGGCGCTTCGCCCGCTACGGCGCCGGCGAGACGCCGCCGGCGGTGGCGCCGCGACACGAAGCGGCCGGAGCCCGGTTGTACCGCGAAGGCATCGCGCCGGCCGGACGCGATAGACACCCCCAGTCCCCTGTGGCAGAATCGAACGCTCGCCGCCTGAGGGGGCCGGCCCGGTCGTCCAGGCCACCCCGATCAGGGGCGGCGATGTCCAATCGGGTTCCGACGCGACTTCGCGCATCCTCGAGGAGGACGAGATGAGCAACAATCGAGTTAACGGGGCGTCCAGCACGAGCGAGGCAAGCCGCGTCGGCAGGCTCGACCGGCGGACGGTGCTCAAGCGCGGCGCCGCGGCCGGGCTGGCGGTGCCGGCGCTGGCGGGCCTCGTCGGGGTTGGGGCACCGGTCGTGGCGACGGCGCAAGCGACGCCGCCCGCTGGCGATCCGGCCAAGCGGGGCGGCACCTTCGTCGTCCTCGGGCACCAGGAGGTCGCCAGCCTCCACCCCGACGACGCGGGGCCGACGGTCCACTTCGTCGTCGTCGAGCAGATATTCAACGCCCTGATCGAGATGGACGAGGCCTTCCAATTCAACCCGGTGCTGGCCACCGAGCCGCCGCAGGTCGCCGACGACGGGCTGACCTACACCTTCGCCCTGCGGCCGGGCGTCACCTTCCACGACGGATCGCCCTTCACCTCGGCCGACGTCAAGTACACGTACGAGTGGTACATGAACCCGGAAAACAACGCGGTCAACGCCAACGAGCTCACCTCGGTGGCCGCCGTCGAGGCCCCGGACGACGCGACCGTGATCGTCCGCCTGAAGGAGCCGAACGCGGCCTTCTACGCCCAGGTCGCCTCCAAGTTCATCTTCCCCGCCGCCTACCACGAAGAAGTCAAGAAGGAGGGCTTCTCGGCCAAGCCGATCGGGACCGGGCCGTTCAAGCTCAAGGAGTGGCGGGCGGCCGAGTTCAGCCTGCTCGAGGCGTTCGACGACCACTTCCGGGGCCGGCCGAACTTCGACGAGTTCCGCCTGAACGTGGTCCCCGAGCCGTCGGTGCGGGCGATCGCGCTCGAGACCGGCGACGCCGACTCGTCGGCCTGGCCGCTGGTCACCGAGGACGACCAGCGCCTCGACGAGACGGGCGACTTCACGACCTTCATCACTGCCAACCTGGCCGTCAACCACATCCCGTTGAACACCACCAACCCGGTCCTCAACGACAAGCGGGTCCGCCAGGCGCTGCTCCACGCCATCGACCGCCAGTCGCTGGCGGACGACATCTTCGGCGGTGCGGCGACCGTCGCCACCGCGAATCTCTCGCCGGCGCTCGACGTCTTCTACACCGAGGAGGTGCCGCTCTATCCGTTCGACCCGGAGCGGGCGGCGGCGCTGCTCGACGAGGCGGGCTGGACGCTCGGCGACGGCGATGTCCGCGAGAAGGACGGGCAACCCCTCACCTTCACCTGCACCACGATCACCGGCGACCAGGTGCGGCGGCCGGAGGCGGAGGTCGCCCAGCAGTACCTGCGCGAGGTCGGCGTCGACATGCAGCTCGAGGAAGCGCCAGTGGCGACGATCCTCGAGCGGATGCGCGCCGCCGAGATGGACGCCGCCCTCTTCAACTGGACCTACGGCGGCGACCAGGGGGACCCCGACGCCTCGGTCACGCTCCGCTCGAACGGGACCAACAACTTCTCCCAGTTCGAGAACCAGCGAGTCGACGAGCTGCTCGACCAGGGCCTGCGCGAGACCGACCCGTCGCAGCGGGTGCCGATCTACCAGGAGATCCAGCAAATCGTCGCCGACGAGGTGCCGTTCCTCTACCTCCTCTTCCTCCAGAGCTACAACCACTTCTCGGCCCGGACCAAGGGCCTGCCGGAGACGGTGCTGACCGCCGATCCGCTCTACGCCAAGGCCTACACCTGGTGGTTCGAGGAGTAGTACGGAGGCGTCGGGCGTCGGGCGTCGGGATGAGGGTGACGGGGAACTGGTCCCGGCGATCGCCGCCCCGGCGTCGCGCGACCCTAGAGGGACCGGGCTGAAGCGACGAACCCGGCTATACCCGATGGGCAGCCGCGGTCGCGACGGTCGTAGCCCCGTTTAGGGGGCTTTGTCGCTTCAGCCCGGTCCCTTTAGGGCCGGGCGACCCCTGGGACAGCGATCGCCTGCCGCCTGCCGCCTCCGTCGGAGAGACCGCATGCTCAGGTACGTCGTACTGCGGCTGCTGCAAGGGGTGCTGGTCGTCTTCCTCGTCAGCCTGGCGACCTTCATCATCATGCAGCTGGCGCCCGGCAGCCCGATCGACCTGATGGTCGGCGAGGCGAACATCACCCAGGAGCAGATCGACGCCATCACCCACGAGTGGGGGTTCGATCGCCCCTGGTACGAGCAGTACGCGACCTGGCTCGGGAACGTGGCGACGGGCGACTTCGGGCGGTCGGTCGTCCGCACCGGGGTACCGGTCGGGCAGATGCTGGCCGAGGCGGTGCCGATGACCGCCCGCTTGAACGCGCTGGCGCTCGGGATCGCCGCCCTGGTCGCGATCCCGGTCGGGATCTTCGCCGCCACCCGCCGCTTCTCGCTCTTCGACTACCTCAGCACCCTCGGCGCCACCCTCGGCGTCTCCCTCCCGAACTACTGGGTGGGGTTGATGCTGATCATCGTCTTCTCCCTCCAGCTCGGTTGGCTGCCGCCGTTCGGGGCGGACGGGTGGCAGGGGTACGTGCTGCCGGTGACGGTGCTGGCGGTCGGCGAGATGGCGATCCTGGCCCGCCTCTCGCGGGGGGCGACGCTCGAGGTGCTCGGCCAGGAGTACGTGACGACGGCACGGGCCAAGGGGCTCAGCTCGGGCAACGTGCTGCGCCGGCACGTCGTCCGGAACGCGATGCTGCCGGTGGTGACGATGCTCGGCTACCGGCTGGCGTTCCTGCTCAGCGGCACGATCGTGGTCGAGACCGTCTTTGCCTGGCCGGGGATCGGTCGGCTCTTCATCGACTCGATCTACCGGCTCGACTACCAGGTCGTCCAGGCGATCGTCCTCCTGCTGGCGACGATCGTCGTCGTCGGCAACCTGCTGACCGACCTCGCCTACGCCTACATCGATCCCCGCATCCGCGTCCGGTAGGCGGCGGACGGTGGCCGGCGGGCGGCGGAAGGGGGTCTGGTTGCGGCGCCGGCACCGACGCTGCCCGGCTCCGCCTTCGCCCCGCCTCCATACCCGCCCTGCCGGCCCGTCATTCCGAGGGCACGAGGAATCCGGTTTCTCCGCCACGATCAACGACAACGGAGTCTCCGGTGCCGCGGCACGGCGGAGCGGTGGCGCGGTGGGGCGCAGACGGAGCCGGGCGGCGACGCTCTGAGGTTGCGTGAGGCGAGCAGGTGGGAGACGACGCGATGGCGGTTGGGGCATCGCCCAGGGCAACGACGATCGCGCCTCCCGCGGCGGGCGGTCTGGCGGCGGCCGGCCGAGAGGGCGGCGGGCGGAGCGAGCGGGGGCGGGCTTGGCGGCGCTTCGTCCGCTACCGGCCGGGGGTGGTCGGACTCGTCTTCGTCGGTTTGCTGGTGGCGCTGGCTCTCCTCGCCCCCCTCGTCGCCCCCCACTCGCCGATCGACGGCAACACCCGGCTGCGGGGGGACGCCCCCTCGCGCGCGTTCCCGCTCGGCAACGACGCCATCGGCCGGGACGTCCTCAGCCGCCTGATCTACGGGACGCGGGTGGCGCTGATCGTCGGCCTCGGGGCGACGGCGATCGCGGTCTCGATCGGGGTCCTGATCGGGGCCACGGCGGGCTACTTCCGGGGCTGGATCGACGCGGCCCTGTCGCGGGTGATCGACGCCCTGATGGCCTTCCCGACGCTGGCGCTGCTGATCACCCTGGCGGCCGTGCTCGGGCCGAGCCTGGTAACGGTTGTGCTGGTGATCGGGACGACCGTCTGGGCCGCCTACGCGCGAGTGGTGCGGGCTGACGTGCTCAGCCTGCGGGAGCGCGACTACGTGCTGGCGGCGCGGGCGGCGGGCGCCACCGACGGACGGATCATCCGCCGCCACGTGCTGCCGAACGTGCTCGGGCCGGTGGTGGTGCTGGCCAGCCTGGCGATCGGCAACATCATCATCCTCGAGTCGGCGCTGTCGTTCCTCGGGCTCGGGGTCCAGCCGCCGGCCCCCTCCTGGGGCGGCATGCTCTCCGACGGCCGCGCCTTCATCCGCCAGTACCCCCACATCGCGATCGCGCCGGGGATCGCGATCAGCTTCACGGTGCTCGCCTTCAACCTCCTCGGGGACGGGCTGCGCGACGCCCTCGACCCGCGGCAGCGGGAGTAGCGGCCGGCTAACGGCTAACGGCTATCGGCTATCGGCTACCGGCTGGTGGGCGTTGGCTGGCTGGCGATCAAGGCAGAATGATGATTGTTCCCTCGCGGGCGACGACGCCGAAGTGGCGGAGGTCGAGCGTCAGCACCTGGCCCCCGTTCCGCTCGGCGCAGGCGATCATGGCCGCGTCGACGAATCCGAGCGGGAGGTCGGCGTAGCGGCCGACGAGTTGACGGATGCGTGGATAGTCCCGGCGATCGAGATCGACGTCGAAGGCGCCGGCTTCGAGATCGATCAGCAACGCGTCGAGGACGACCGGAGACATCCTGGCCTCGACGAAGGAGGTCGTCTCGGCGAGGGTCGCCGCCGGCAGGACGTAGTGGCCTCCGTCGGCGTCGGCCGCCGCCCGGACCCGGAGGTAGTCCCGGTCGTCCCGGTTCAGCAACGCGAGCAGCGCGGACGTGTCGAGCGTGATCACCCTCGGCGCCGGTTCTCCCGCAGCCAATCTTCGGCGTCGGCACCGCTCACCGCTGGATCGGCGTGGAGCCCGAAGGAGCGCGGGGCGACTCGTCCCCGGGGTTCCAGGTAGCGGCGCAGCGCTTCCAAGACCAAGTCGTCCGCCGGACGCCCCGAACGCTCCGCTTCCTCGGCCAGTGCGTCCCGCATCTCGAGCGGGATTCGGATCACGGTTTCCACGCTCGACCCCTTGCCTCGCTGGCCCCGACGGTGCTCGTTCCGTCTCCAGACATGGCGCCACGATACCACCCCGCCGCCGGCGCGGTTCGAGCACGGCGAGAACCGCGCTCGCCTTCACACTGCTGGGGGACGGGCTGCGCGACGCCCTCGACCCGCGGCAGCGGGAGTAGTCGCGGCGCGGAACGGCTGATACGAACTGTGGGTGCACCGTTCCGCTGTCGGGAGCGGGACAAGTCACCCTCTCCCGCGCACGGGACCGGGGGAAGGGGGCCGAGGGTGAGGGCGTCTCTCCGGGTAGCCGAAGTTGTTACCGGGATGCCGTATCAGCGCGAGAGGCGGGCGGAGATCAGGGCGGCGGCGTCCCGCACCGCCTCGATCAGCTCCGCTTCCTCCGCCTCGTCGACGAGGTGGCTCGGGTAGACGATCGAGAGGCCGGCGACGCGGCGCCCTCCCCCCTCGTCGATCGTGGCGGCGACGGCGCCGACCCCGACCACCGCCTCCTGCCGGTTGTGGGCGATCCCGCTGCCGCGGACGTCGGCCAGCTCGGCGAGGAGCGGCTCGATCGCGGTCACCGTGGCGGGGGTGCGCTCCGGCAGCGGCTCGGGGCCGACGAGCAGCCGGACCTCGTCGTCCGCCAGGGCGGCGAGCAGCACCTTGCCGATCGCGTTGGCGTGGTAGTCGCGGAACTCGCCGGTGCCGGCGGCGACGCGGACCGGGTGCCGGCTCTCGTGGACCAGCAGGTAGACGAATCGCTCCCCGGCCGGCACGCCGAGCGAGGTGGCGTGCCCGCGGCGCTCGGTCAGCTCCCGCATCACCGGGCCGGCGATCTGGGTCAGGACGGCGTGCGGTCGGTAGCCGGCGCCGACTGCGAACGCCCGCGGACCGACGCCGTAGCCACGGCCGACCGGATCCTGGACGACGAACCCGGCGGCGGCCATCGTCGCCATCATCCGGGTGACGACGCTCTTGTGGAGGCCGGTTTCCCGCGCCAGCTCAGCGACCGACCAATCGGGACGCTGGGGCGAGAAGAGCCCGAGCAGCCGCATCGCCCGCGCGACCGCCTGGATCGTCCCCGCTCGCTCGCCCACGCTGCCCTCCCCTCCATCGGGGGCGCCCATCGCTCAGCGCGAAGTTCTCCACTATCGGCCATTCGATGGAGGCTCGAACCGGGCGTTCTACCTCCCTTGCGCTGAGAGCCGCGTCATGATAGCGTAGCGTATCATAACATCGTTGCACGATACGCAACGCGATTGCTCGACGGTGCCGCCGGGTGCCGACCCCGCCGCGAGGGTCCGCAATGCCTCCCCTCGTCGTCCCCGAGCTTTCCCAGACCGACCCCGCCGCCGTCCGCGCCGCGGCCCGCGACGGGCTGCTCACCGGGCACACGGGCGGCCTGGCGCCGGCCTTCGCCCAGGCGAACCTGGTCGCGCTGCCGCGCGAGCTGGCCTACGACTTCCTCCTCTTCTGCCAGCGCAACCCGAAACCGTGCCCCCTGCTCGAGGTGGGGGAGGTCGGGGCGTGGCAGACGCCGCTCGTCGCCGCGGGGGCCGATCTGCGGCGTGATCTGCCGCGCTACCGCGTCTACCGGTGGGGCGAGGTGGTCGAGGAGCGGACCGAGGTCGTCGACCTCTGGCGGGCGGACCTGGTCGCCTTCTTGCTCGGCTGCTCCTACACCTTCGAGGGGCCGCTGGTCGAGGCGGGGGTGCCGGTCCGCCATCTGGCGTGCGGCGGCAACGTGCCGATGTACCGGACCGACCGCCCCTGCGTCCCGGCCGGCCGCTTGGCCGGGCCGCTGGTAGTGACGCTGCGGGCGATGCCGCCGGAGCAGGTGCCGCGGGCAGTCCAGGTGACGGCCCGCTTCCCCTCGGTCCACGGCGCGCCGGTCCACGCCGGCGACCCCGCCGCGCTCGGGATTGCCGACCTGGCGGATCCCGATTGGGGCGATCCGCCGGTGATCGAGGCCGGGGACATCCCGGTCTTCTGGGCCTGCGGCGTCACCCCCCAGGCGGTGGCGGAGGCGGCCAAACCGGAGCTGATGATCACCCACGCCCCGGGCCACATGTTCGTCACCGACCTCACCGTCGCGTCGCTCGCGGTCAACTGACGTCGGCCGCCCCGAGGTCCGGGGCGCCGAAGGGCCGAGGGTCCGAGATCGCCCGATCGTCGGATCGGGCTCGGATCGGAGAGGAGGAGAGGGATGGGAGTTTCGCGAGTCCGGCGGCGGCTCGGCGCCCTGGCCGTGCTCGGCATGCTCGCCCCGTCGCTGCTGGGCGGCGCGGTCGATGCCCAGGGGACGCCGGCGGCCTGCCCGGAGGGGGCCGCTGGGTCGACCGAGGGGCCGGTCCGGATCGGTGTCATCCTGCCCCTGAGCGGGGCGGCGGCGAGCGTCGGCAACGACGAGCGGGCGGCGCTCGAGTTGGCGGCGCAGGTGATCAACGAGGACGCGGCCGACGTTCCCCTGCCCTTGGCGGCCGGGGCCGGTCTGCCGAACCTCGGCGGGGCGCCGATCGAGCTCGTCTTCGCCGACAGCCAGGGCAAAGCCGAGGTCGGGCAGTCGGAAGCGACGCGGCTGATCGAGCAGGAGGGGGCGGTCGCCCTCTTCGGCGCCTACCAGAGCGCGGTGACGAAGACGGCCAGCGCCGTGGCCGAGCGGGCGGGCATCCCCTACCTCAACGCCGAGTCCTCCTCGCCCGACCTGACCGAGCGGGACTTCGCCTACTTCTTCCGCACCTCCCCCCACGACGGCACCTTCTCGGAGAACATCTTCGACTTCATCGAGTACATGCAGAGCGAGCGGGGGGCGACGATCGACGGCCTCTCCCTCTTCTACGAGGACACCGACTTCGGGGTCAACAGCGCCGCCGCCGAGACCGCCGAGGCCGAAGCGCGTGGGATGGCCATCGCGGGCGAGGTCCGCTACCGCGCCAATGCGACCGCGCTGACGAGCGAGGTCCAAGCCTTGCAGGGGCAGGGGGCCGACGTCCTGATCCCCTCCTCCTACACGACCGACGCGATCCTCTTCACCCAGACCGCCAAGCAGCTCGGCTACCTGCCGGCGATGATCATCGCCCAGGACGCCGGCTTCCTCGACCCCGCCTACATCGAGGCGGTCGGCGCCGACGCCGAGGGGATCGCCTCCCGCTCCGCCTTCTCGATCGACATCGCCGACGTCAAGCCGGCGGCGGCGATGATCAACGAGCGCTACCGGACGGCGACCGACAAGGACCTCTACGACGTGCCGGCCCGCGGCTTCACCGGCATGCTCGTCTTGGCCGACGCGATCAACCGCGCCTGCTCCACCGACCCGGAGGCGATCCGGGAGGCGCTGATCGCGACCGACCTCGCCGCCGACGCCACGATCATGCCCTGGCAGGGGGTCCGCTTCGACGAGACGGGCCAGAACGACCTCGGGCAAGGGATCATCGTCCAAATCCAGGACGGTCAGTACCGGACCGTCTTCCCGCCCGAGTTCGCCGTCGCCGAGCCGACCGCGCCGCTGGCGCCGTGGGACGAGCGGTAGACGTCAGTGGGCAGTGGGGGGCGGGGGGCGACAACCGTCGTAGGGGCGCTGCTTGCCGCGCCCGTCGGGCGTAGCCCGACAGTCTCGTTCGCGGACACGATGGTGGCCCCCCGGGCCACGGGCGCAGCAAGCAGCGCCCCTACAATCGGGCCTGCCCCCCGTCGTTTGCCT
>JBBSNJ010000029.1:0-11603 GCA_038232775.1 Thermomicrobiales bacterium | reverse complement strand
CACCGCAGGTGATGGCGACGGACCAGCACCCACTGGCGCGGCGCCGGTGGCCCGGCCGGGCCGCGACCACCGGCGCCGCGCAGGCGGTCGCCGCCGGCGCGCCGGCAGTCGCCGCCCGCCCAGGAGAGGCCGGGACCCCCCCGGCCGTCCTCGGTGCCACCCCGGCCAACGCTACCCCGGCCAGCGCCACCCCCGTCCGCGCCCTGGCCAGCCCGGTCGCGGCCGGCGGCTTCGGCCGCGTCCAGGACCTAAGCCACGTGATCACCCCGGCGTTCCCCGTCTTCCCCGGTTTCCAACCGCTCCAGGTCATCCCGCGCTTCACCGTCGAGGACGACGGCTTCTTCGCCAACGAGGTGATTTTCGCCGAACACACCGGCACCCACCTCGACGCCCCCGCCCACTTCGCCGCCGGCGGCGCCACCGCCGAGCAGATCTCGCACGAGCGCTTCATCGCCCCGCTGGCCGTGATCGACATCTCCGACCGCGCCGCCAGCGATCCGGAGGCCCAGCTCCTCCCCGACGACGTCCTCGCCTGGGAGGAGCGCCACGGCCCGCTCCCGGCCGGCGCCTTCGTCGCCATGTACTCGGGCTGGGAGGCGCGCCTGGCCGACCCCGTCACCTACCTCCACGCCGACGCCGACGGGGTGCTCCACTTCCCGGGCATCCACCCCGATGCCGCTGCCCTCCTGATCGAGGAGCGGGACGTCGTCGGCGCCGGCGTCGACACCCTCAGCCTCGACTACGGCGCCTCCCAAGACTTCGCCTCCCACCTGATCATCCTCCCGGCCGGCAAGTACGGGCTCGAGAACCTGGCCGGCCTCGCCGACGTCCCCCCCAGCGGGGCGACGATCGTCGTCGGCGCCCCCAAGCACGTCAACGCCTCCGGCGGCCCGACCCGCGCCTTTGCGCTGTTCTAGCTGTCGGCCGTTGGCTATCGGCTCTCCTTCGCCGGGGTCGGCGGGTGCCAACCGCCCCCGGCGGCGGGGAGCCGTCATCGGCGCGAGCCGCGACCCGTCGCGGCGATCCCCATCGTCCCACCGCGCTCAACCGGTCACCACCAATCGCCCGGCGCTGAGAGCCGGCGGCTGATAGCCGATAGCCGATAGCCGACGGCCCATAGCCGCCGGAGCCACCTATGCCCGACTTCGACCGGTTCGGCCACGACGTCGCGGCGGCCTACGCCCGGCACATCGAGGCGACCGGCAAGGAGCCCCAAGCGATCCTCCTGGCGGCCTTCCTCGCGACCTTCCTCGCCGTCCGGTTGGTCACCCACACCATCCGCGCCGGCCGCCTGCGCTGGCTCCTCCACAACCTCTCCACCCCCGGCGGCCGCCACCTCCACCACCTCGTCCCCGGCATCCTCATCCTGCTGGCGACCGGCTACCTCGGCATCGGCCTCGCGCCGGCGGGCGGCCGGAACTGGCTGGCCGCCCTCTTCGGCTTCGGCGCCGCGCTGACCCTCGACGAGTTCGCCCTCTGGTTGAACCTGAAAGATGTCTATTGGGCGAAACAAGGGCGCGACAGCATCGACGCCGTCGTCGTCGCGGCCACGATCGGCGCCCTCGGTCTCCTCGGCCGCGGATTCTGGCTCGATCTCGGCCGAGCGGTCGGCCGCTTCGTCGGTTCCGGCTGAACCGGCATCCGGGTGATCGCTGCCGGTTGCCCGGGGATTGGTTCTCCCCCCATCGGCGCTCGCCCGAGCGGCCTCGCCCGGCCCTGAAGGGACCGGGCTGAAGCGACGCCCTCCCCTGAAGGGGGCCAGTCCGTACGGCGGGAGGGCGGCTCCGGGAGGAAACCGAGGCGCCCCACCCGACCTCGTATCAGCGACCAATCGCCGTGGTGGCAGGTTGCCCAGGAGGAGTTTCACGCCGCGTTCTCGTGACATCGCGGCCTCCAAGCACGATGCCCTGGCCAGAAACCGAAGTGTCCGGCTGCGCTTGAGAGAGCCCCCGGTCACGTCTCCGGTGGTCGAACGGCTCTATCCGACACCCTACGTACCGTGTGGACCGACGACCCCGGCCGCGACGCCGCACCCCGCCACAACCCGGCGGTGGCCGGTCGGCGGCCAGCCGGGGGAAAATCGAGGTTGACCCGCTCGCGGCGGGAACCTCCGGACCGGGCGGAATGTCATCGCCTGCTGGCGCGCAACCGGTCGCTCTGGCATGCTGCCGCCGGCTCGGGCCGGCGATCCTGTCGCCGCCGCCGGCCGCGACGAGGACGACGGCGATCGCCACCGCGGGCGCCCATTCACCCTTCGCTCGGGGCTCGTCCCGCCCGGCGCCCGAGCCGGGCGACGCCCGGACGATGGTCACGTCCGTCTCGACCCGCTCGCCGCGCCGCAGCCTGGAGGAACCGATGGACGTCACCCGGTTCGATGCCCTGACCCGTCGCTTCGCGGAGCGTCGCTCCCGCCGCTCGATCGTCCGCCGCGCCGGGGCCGCCGCCGCCGCCCTCGGCGGGCTCGGCGTCCGCGGCAGAGCCGCCGGCCAGGCCACTCCGGCTGCCGGCGCGACTCCCGCCGCCGGCATCGACGCGATCGACGAGACCCTCTTCGTCCAGACCGGGACCGGCGGCACCTGGCAGCCGAAACCCGGCGAACCTGGCACCTTCACGCTGACCCTGACCGGCGCCACTGCCCAGACCGTCTACTTCTCCGACCGACCGCAGCGGATCGCCGGCGCCGTGTCGACGCGGCAGTTCCTGGACGGCCTCGGTTTCGATGCCGACGACCCCCCGAACGCGGCCGTGGTCGCCCAAGGGGAGAACGGTGAGGAGATCATCGTCGTCGAGCTGACCTCCCCGGTCTACGAGGAAGCCACCGCCCGCCTCACCTACGACGCCGAGGTGCTGGTCCGCTACGCCGGCAGCGGCCTCGGCTCGCTGGCCGAGGAGGCGACCGACTCCGACCTCTCGGCCGAGTTCGGCGCCGTCAGTCTCTTCATCGACGACTGCCCGTCGAACCGCTGCTGGGACCCCGCCACCGCCACCTGCCGCCGCTGCGACCGGATCTCCACCGACTGCGGCCCGGGCCAGCTCTGCGGCGACACCTGCGTCAACTGCGGCGCCCTCTATCAGCTCGACACCGACAGTTGCACCTGCTTCTGCGTCGGCTCCGACCCGACCACCTACGGCCTCGGCTGCCCCTGCGCCGGCGGCACCCTCAACCCCTGCCCGAACCCGGACCTGATCTGCGTCTCCGGCAATCAGAGTATGCCCGGCGCCCCCGGCGTCTGCTCCTTGCCCTAACCGCCACCACCCACCCGACCCACCTCACCCGACCCCGGCCTCGCCCCGCCTCGACGGCCAAGCCGGGGTCCAGGCGATCACCCCTGATTCCCGCGCTGGGGGCTCCCCGATCCCGGTTGAGCCCCCTTCAGGGGGGTTCGTCGCATCAGCCCGATCCGTTCAGGGCCGGGCGACACCGCTCGGGGGACAACCGAAGGGTTGAGGATCAATCCACAGGCAACCGGCAGCGCCCAACCGCACCCGACACGATGCCCCCGGCATCGATCGCCGGACGGGCTGACCGCCGCCACGTCTGCCCCGCGGCGGACGCTCCCTCTCGCCGCACCGGAGCCTCGGGCCACCTTCTCGCCCGATGCGGCGGCCGCTGCTGCGGGTGCCTCTCCCCCCATCTGCGCTTCGGGCCGGGCCAGCTGATACGGAATCTGGATGCATCGAGGGTCTTATACGGAATCCTGGTGAATCGTGGGGGTTGCCCCGGCGGTCCGCGACCACGCTCCCCTCTCCCGCGCACGGGAGAGGGGCTGGGGGTGAGGGCCGACTGCCGCAGCGGGAATGCGAAGTGTTCACCCGGATTCCGTATTACCCGGCGATTGGCGACCAAGCTCCCCTCTCCCGCCCACGGGACAGGGGCAAGGGGCCGGGGGTCAGGGCATTTCTCCGGGAAGCGGCAACAAACAGACGGATTCCGTATGTGCTGATCGATCCGGGCAGGAACGAGGGCTAGCGAGCGCGCTCTGATGACCCTCGAACCCAAACGAGATCGACGGGGAGGCAGGCACTGCCCCATCCGCGCGGACGAACGCGCGGCCCCGCGAGCCGGTCTCCGCCCCTACTCGTCGAGAAAGCCCCGCTTCGGCTTGCGCTTGATGTCGCGGCTGCCGAAGCGCCGGTTGCGGTAGGCGGTCGTCAGGTGCTGCCCGGTCGCCGGGTCGAGGACCAGCACCGTCCCCTCGAGCCGCCGCAGCCGGTCCAGCCGCCGGTGCTCGGGCGGGATGTCGCGCAGCCCGAGGTGGACGAAGAGGGCCTTCCCGGCGTGGTGGACCCGCCCGTGGGCGAAGACGTAGCGCACGTCCTCGTCCTTCAGGTTCCGCTGCGCCAGCCGGCGCCCGGCGTGGATCGAGATCGAGGCGATGTTCGCGTCGCGCATCGCTCCCCCCTTCCGTCCGACACGGCGGGGGGGCACGGAGTTGACACAAGTTGCATGGGTCGAAGAACCGTGCCCCCCGGCCGCGGCGCCCCGCGATCCCCCGTCGCGAGACCCTCCTCCCGCTTGGCCAGCGGTGTACGTACAATATGCTCCCGCGCTCGATCGGTGTCAAGCACCCATCAACCCACCGCCCGAGCCCCGTTCCACCGAAACCGCTTCGGCCAGACTACCGCCCTCCCAACCCTTTCGCGGAGTCCGGGGGGACTCCATCCCACCCAGAGATCGGCCGTCCTCCCCCCTCCACAGCGCGGGAGAAACGCCGGCGGTGAGGGCCTCCCCCACAGCGGAAGCACCCCCCAAACTCTCACCTCACCCCCTACTACCCACTACCCACCTCCCGATCAATACCCGGCCTCCAGATCGACCCGCGTGGCGACCGGCTCCCCCCGCAGCAGGCGGTCGAGGTTCGTCTCGATCAGCGCCACCCCGCGATCCCAGTAGCGCGGGGTGGCGCCGGCCGTGTGGGCGGTGATCAACACGTTCGGCAGGTCCCACAGCGGCGACTCGGGCGGCAGCGGCTCCGGGTCGACCACGTCGAGCCCCGCCCCTCCGAGGTGCCCGCCGGCGAGCGCGGCGACCAGCGCCGCCGTCTCGATCGTCGCCCCCCGACCCAGGTTGTAGATGTAGGCGCCCGGCCGCATCACCGCCAGCTCGGCCGGCCCGATCAGCCCCCGCGTCCCCGCCGTGGCCGGCACCGTCAGCACGACGTGGTCGGCCTCAGCCAACGCGGCGTGGAGCTCCTCCAGCGGCCGCACCGCCTCGACCCGCGGCGGCGACGGCAGCTCCGCCCGGCGGCGGACCCCGACCACCCGCATCCCGAACACCGCCGCCCGCTCCGCGATCGCGGCCGCGATCTCCCCCAGCCCCACCAGCAGCAGCGTCTGCCCCCCGAGCTCGAAGACCTCCCGGTGGATCGCCTCGTCGCGCCAGCGGTGGTCCACTTGCGCCCGCATCAGCGCCGGCAGGCCGCGGGCGAAGGCGAGCATCATCGCCAAGGTGTGCTCGGCCATGTTCGGGGCGTGGACGCCGCTGGCGTTGGTGACCACCACCCCCCGCGCCGCCAGCTCCGCCAGCGGGAAGCTCTCGACGCCGGCGCCCCCGGTTTGCAGCCACCGCAACCCCGACGCCTCCGCCAGCACCTCCGCCGGCAGGCGCCAGACCACCAACCCGTCGGCGTCGGCGACCTCGGCCGCCGTCGGCCCCGACTCCCCGTCGGCCACGGCGAACGTCACGCCCGGAAACCGCCGCCGCAGCCCTTCCAAGTGCTCCGGCCGCAGCGGCACGCCGACCACGACCTTTTTGATCGGTGCCGCCGCTCCTCCGCTCCCCTGGTCGACCATCGCTCCTCGCCCCCGCGCCCGCGCCGGAGCGCGCAGCAACGGGCCAATCTCCCGTGCCAACGCCGGCCGCGTCCGCTATACTACGCCCATCGCCCGCGCCGGAACTTGCGCGCCCGTGGTGGGGAGGGAGCGCTCGCGCCATGATGCGGCCTGTTGGGGGGGATGGGAGAGCCCGAGCGGGAGGTGCCGGCCTTGGCCGGTGGCCTCTTTTCGTCTTGGTCCTCGTCGCCCTCTTGACCGTCACCGCGATCCCGGCATCGGCCCGCGCCCTCGCTCAGGACCTCTCGGGCCTCTCCCTCGACATCATCGTCCTTTTCCCCGACGGCGGCCCCACCGAGGGCGAGTTGGTCTGCCTCACCCTCTTCCCCGACGATGGCAGCGACCTGGCGACCGCCACTCCTCTCCAGACCGCCTGCCTCGCCGCCGGGCAAGACCGGGCCCGGTTCCCCGACCTCGGCGTCGGCGGCTACCGGGTCGTCGCCCCGACCGCCGCCTCCCTCCTGACCCCGCCCCGCTACCAGGGGCGGATCGCCGCCGTCGAGATCCCGGACGATCCGGTGACCGCCGCCTTCGAGATCGATCTCAGCCTCGAGTTGACCCCCGAGTTGGCCGGTACCACCGGCGTCATCCAGGTCAACGTCTACGGTTGCCCCCCCGGCACCGACGGCGGCGGCGATGCCACCGCCTGGCGACAGGAGTGCGACGCCCTGATCGGCGGCGCGCCGGTCTCCCTCTCCGGCATCGGGACCATCGAGCGGACCGCGATCGCCGACGTCACGGCCCAGGACGGCGATGCCTTCGGCCGCGTCGAGTTCGCGGACCTGCCGGCCGGCGAATACTCCCTCGACGAAGTGCTGCCCGCCGACGCCGCCGAGAACCCGGCCTTCTTCGTCGAGTCGAGCATCGACGGCGGCCTCCCCGCCCCGATCAACCCGAACGAGCCGGTCGCCGTCCGGCCGGCCGAGGTGCTGGCCGTCGACGTCTACGTCCCCCTCCCCGGCGATCAAGCCTCCCCCCGTCGCTCCCGCCGCGGCACGGAATCGGCCACCGCCGCCGCCGGGGCGGACCCCGGCGTCGGACCCGATGCCGCGACCACGGACCCGACCGCCGCCGCCACCACCGCCATCGACCCCGTGGCCGCCGGGCTGACCGGCGTCGACGGCGGCGCCGGGGTCGAGGTCGCCGTCAGCGGCGGTCTCCCCGCCTCGGCAGCGCCCCTTGCCCCCACCGAAGAAGGGGAGGCGGCGGCCACGAGCGAGGAGCCGGAGTAGTCCTAGGTTCGCCGGCGCCGGCGGGGGCGTAGGCGGCGGGGACGAGTATCGTCCCCCCTCGCCAGCGCTTCTGTCAACGAGGCGCCGGGGGCGACGGCCGAGGATCCCTCCCCCGCCGCTCCTCGCTCGGCGGGTGCCTGGGTTCCGCGCCTTGACAACGGCCGGTCCCGTCTGCCACGGTGCCGCCGCACCGTCCGGACAGCCCCGCGGAGCGCTGGCCGGGTGCCGAAGTCTAGCCAATGCGGTGGCTGCTGCCGCCTCGTGGTCTCCGGTTCGGATTCGTTTCGGTTCAGCTCGGAGGGAGAACTGCACGCGATGGCGGTCGTTGAGATCCAGAACGTCCAGGTCGCCGCGGCCAACAACGAGCGCCTCCGGGGCTTCGCCCTCGATGCCCCCCGGCCCGGCACCGCCCGCGAGGTCTACGACATCGAGGTCGCCGGCTGGGTCCTCGGCAGCAATGTCCCCGCCGTCGCAGTCGAAGTCCACGCCGAGGGCCAGATCGTTCGCCGCTTCCCGCTCGACCAGCAGCGGCCCGACGTCGCCGAGCTCTACCCGGACGCCGTCGAGGCCGCCACCTGCGGCTTCCGCCTCTGGGTCGGCACGATCGGGCTCGAACCGGGCGTCCCGCTCCAGGTCCGCGCCGTCCTCGCCGACGACAGCCGCGTCCGGCTCGGCGGCATCACCTACACCCGGCAGCCGCTCCAAACCGGCTTCGAGCCAGGGCTCCAGCCGCTGATGCTGACGACGATGGGGCGGGCCGGCACCACCTGGACGATGCGCCTCCTCTCCGAGCATCCCCAGCTCGTCGTCCACCGCTGGCACCCCTACGAGCTGCGGACGGCCCGCTACTGGTGGCACATGCTCAAGGTCCTTGTCGAGCCGAAGGACCCCCATCGCTCCGCCCAGGCCGATACCTTCCAGACCAGCCGCGACTTCGTCGGCCACAATCCGTTCTATCCCGAACCGATGAACGTCACGCCCGGCCTGCGCGAGTGGTTCGGTCGCGAGTACGTCGAGGAGCTCGGTGCCTTCTGCCAACGGCAGGTCGAGACCTGCTACCGCCGGATCGGCGCCGCCCAAGGGCAGACCAACCCGGTCTTCTTCGCCGAGAAGCACCGCGCCGACGCCCTCCCCTGGCTCGTCTGGGAGCTCTACCCCCAGGCCAAGGAACTCTTCCTGGTCCGGGACTTCCGCGACGTCGTCAGCTCGATGCTCGCCTTCAACGTCAAGCAGGGCCGCCGCGTCTTCGGCCCCGCCCACGTCGAGACCGACGAGGACTTCGCTCGCTACCTGCGCACCAGCACCGTCCGCCAGCTCTCCCGCTCCTGGCCGAAGCGGCAAGACCGCGCCCACCTGATCCGGTACGAGGAGCTGATCGGCCAACCGGCCGAGACCCTCCGCGGCGTCCTCGCCTACCTCGGGCTGGCGGACGACGAGGCCACGGTCGAGGGCATGCTGGCCCGCGCCTCGGCCGACAACCCCGAGATGCGGCGCCACCTCACCAGCCGCGACGTCCCGACCTCGATCGGTCGCTGGCGGCAGTCCCTCTCCCCGAGTCTCCAGGCCGTCGTCAACGAGTCCTACGCCGACGTGCTCGAAGAGTTCGGCTACGCCGTCTAGTACCACCCGTGGCCGATCACCGAAGCATCGTCTCCCCCTCTCCTGCCGCGGCGGGCGAGGGGGCAGGGGGTGAGGGCCGGCGCCGCGGACACCACAATCGACCCGAAGTCCGTATGACCGCGCCACCTCCGCCGCCCGAGCCCGGACCGCTCCCCCTTCCGCGATCGACCGTCGCGGCCGTTGCCGCCGTCCGGTCGTGGGGGGCGCGACCCGACTCTTTGGTACTCGTCCGCGCCTCCGATCCGCCGGCTGCCGCGGGACTGCCCGCCCACCCGGCCCCGCCCGAGGCGCCCGAACGTTCACCGATTCGCCGGCCGTGGTACCATTCTTCCCCGAAAAGGTTCAGCCCGTGGCCCGGCCCTCCGCCTGCCCCGCCCCGGTGATCGCCCAGCCCGCGGCGACGGCGTTCCCCCCGCCCCCCCCCGATGCCGCCAAGGAGGAGTTGCGTTCGGTGAGGATCGGGATCGCCGGCCCGCCCAAGGCCGGGAATGTCTGGCTGAAGTGCATCCTCGGCACCGTCTACGACCTCAAGCCGCTGGGTCCGAAGGAGACGCCGGAGCGCCCCCGCTTCCCCCTCTTCAAGGAGTGGGTCGACGGCGGGAACTTTCCCGACGGCACGATCTTCCACCAGCACTACGACTACTCGGAGGAGCTGGTCGACGCCGTCGACGCCGCCGGTGCCCACACCGTCACCATCGTCCGCGACCCCTACGACACCTTCGTCTCCTCCTACTTCACTATCCAGCAACACGCCGACAGCGACCGCCGCAAGGGTCGCCGCTCCGATCTCCTCCTGAACAAACCGCTCGACCACCCCGACGTCCTCCAATACCTGCGCGACGGCGGCTTCCGCAGCAACATGGTCCGGGCCAAGGAGTGGATCGAGAGCGGCCGGACCGTGGTCGTCCGCTACGAGGCGCTCCACCGCGACCCCGTCGCCGAGCTGACCCGCGTCACCGAGCAGCTCGGCTCGGTCCCGGTCGCCAAGCTCGAGCACGCGGTCGACACCTGCAGCGCCGAGAACATGCGCAAATCGGGGGGCGGCAAGTCGAAGCACGTCCGCGTCGCGAAGGTCGGCGACTCCCGCGACCGCCTCAACGACGACCACCTCGCCATCTTCCGGGAGCAGCACGGCGACCTGATTCGCTCCCTCGGCTACGACGTTCGCTGACGGAGTGGGTGGCGGGTAGTGGGGAGGACGGACTGCGGCCCCGAACGCTCGTCGTCCTGACGCCTAACGCCTATCGTCTACCCACTACCCACTACCCACTAACGGAGACCGACCGATGCGGATCGTCATCAACGGCCCGCCCAAGCAGGGGCATCGCTGGCTCAAGTGCATCCTGACCGAAATCTACGGGCTGCGGGTGCTTGGCGGGCGGAGCAAGCCGGAGACGAGGCCGCGTCTGGTCGGCGAGTGGATCCGGCAGGGGGGCTTCCCCGACGACTCCATCTACCACCAGCACGCTCGCTTCTCCGCCAAACTCTGCCGCGCCCTGCTGGAGGCCCCGGCCGAGCTCGTGACCGTCGTCCGCGACCCCTACGACACCTTCGTCTCGTTCTACTATTGGGTCCAGGACCGGGCCGAGCACGGGGAGGGGCTGGCCCAGGAGCGTCCCCGCTCGGGCCTGATCGGCAAGCCGCTCGACCACCCCGACGTGCTCGCCTTCCTAGCGGAGGGGTACGACCTCTACCTCCGGCAGGCGGTCGAGTGGGTCACCAGCCGGCAGGCCGCCGTCGTCCGCTACGAGGGGCTCCACAACGACCCGGTCGCCGAGCTGCGCCGCGTCACCGACGGCATCCAGCCGGTCCCCGACGAGCGGATCGCGGCGGCGATCGAGCGCTGCAGCGCCGAGAACATGCGGCAGCGCAAGGAAAAGCTCGCGCGGCACGTCCGCTCCGGGGTCGTCGGCGACTCCAAGCAGCGGCTGACCGAGGCGCACCTCACCGTCTTCCGCGAGCGCTACGCCGAACACGTCCGGGTCCTCGGCTACGAGGTGCGGTAGCCGCCGCGGTCGATCTGGTCCCCACTCGAGAGAGGAGCCATCAGTGAAATACGAGTTCGTCGCCAAGACCGATGCGCCGCCGCCGTCGCTCGACCGCAAGAAGCGCCGCATCGGCGGCTTGGACGAGGTCATCGGTGAACTGCCCCCGGGCCAGGTCGCCCGCGTCGAGATGGACGAGGGGGAGCGACCCCGGCAGATGGTCGAACAGCTCTATCAGGCCGCCGTCCGCCAGGGCAAACTGCTCGAGGTCTGGGAAGTTGGCGGGGTCTTTTACGCCGCCATCGCCGAGGACGGCAGCCAGGGCTGAAGCGCTCCCGCCACTCTCGCCCGCGCCCCGCTTCCCCTGCCGCGACCCCGGCCGACCCGCGTTCGCGGTGGGGCCAATCCCCCCCGGCGGACACGGCCCTCGCCGCGGCGAGTCGGGAGGGGCTGGGGGTTAGCGCGGTGTCGGAGGCCGGGCGCGGCGGTGGTCATGGGTTGCCCTCCATCGGACCGGCCGAGCACCGGCGGGCCGCGTCGGCGCCCGCGGCCGGGTTGAGCGGCCCCGATTCCGCGGGCGCGCCGAGGGGGATCGATGGCGATCAACGCGGTCGATGTGCTGATCCTCGCCGTCGTCGGCCTGTTGGCCGTCCTCGGCATCCGGCGGGGATTTTTGCTCGGGGCGCTCGACCTCGTCGGGGTCGCCGCCGGTCTCGTCGTCGCCGCCGTCTACTACCGGCGCCTGATCGACCCCCTGACGGAGTGGGGCCTCGGCCGCGGCACCGCCGCGATCATCGCCTTCGCCACCTTCAACCTGGCCGCCCTCTTCGCGGTCTCGCTGGTGACCGGGTTCCTCTTCCGCCCGCTGTCGCGGCTACCGTGGCCCTGGCTGGTGCGATGGGGGGACGGCCTGCTCGGCGTCCTGCCGGGGGTG
>JBBSNJ010000028.1:0-11998 GCA_038232775.1 Thermomicrobiales bacterium | reverse complement strand
GCGAGCCGGCCGAGCCCGCGGCGGGCGAAGACCGTCTCGACGATCACGGTCCCGGCCAACAGCGCCCCGAACTGCAAGCCGACGATCGTGACGACCGGGATCAGGGCGTTGCGCAGCGCGTGGCGGAGGATCACCAGCCGCTCGCCCAAGCCCTTGGCGCGGGCGGTCGTCACGTAGTCCTGGCGCAGCACCTCGAGCATCGTCGAGCGGACGAGGCGGGCGACGACCCCCGAGGCGACGAGGCCGAGGGTGGCGGCGGGCAGGATCAGCGCCGTCAGCCCGCCGCTGCCGGTGCTCGGCAGCCAGGCGAGGCGGAGGGCGAAGACCTGGATCAGGACGAAGCCAAGCCAAAAACTCGGCATCGCCAGCCCGGCCAGCGAGACCGCCATCGTCGCGCTGTCGATCCAACTGTTGCGGTGGAGGGCGGCGATCAGCCCGAGGCCGACCCCGAGGAGGACGGCGATGCCGAGCCCGACGACCGTCAACTGGAGGGTGTAGGGGAGGACGTCGAGGATCGAGTCGCGGACCGGGCGGTTGGTCTGGAAGGAGCGGCCGAAGTCGCCTTGAACGGCGCGGGCGAGGTAGTTGACGTACTGGACCGGCAGCGGGTCGTTCAACCCCAGCTCCTGCCGCAGGTTCTCGTAGGCTTCGTCGGAGACGTCGCCCGCGGCGCTGCCGCCGCCCATGTCGCCGAGCAGCATCCGGGCCGGGTCGCCGGGGATCAGGTGGAGAATGAGGAAGGTCAGCAGCGAGACGCCGAAGAGGACGGGCAGGGTCAGCAGCAAGCGCGTCCGGGCGTAGGCCAGCATGGTCGACGCTCCCCTCCTCTCCTCGCGGTCGCCGCCGGCGGACCGGACCCGATCCGCCGGCGGCCGATGGAACCGAGGGCGAGGGGCGACGCCGGCGTCGCCCCTCCCGCGATCGGCCGGCTAGCTCTGCTGGAGCCAGGTGTCATAGAACCAGACGCCGCCGAGCGGCTGGAAGTGGATCCCCTCGACGTTGGCGGCGGCGCCCCAGAGGACGACCTCCTCCCAGAGGGGGATGATCAGCGCCTGGTCCATGATGTACTGCTGGATCACGAAGTACTGCTCGCGCCGGGCCTCCGGATCGAGCTCGGCGGTCGCTTCGTCGAGCATCCGGTCGAGCTCGGGGTCGGGCTTCATCGTCCGGTTGAAGTTGGTGCCGGGGATGTTGCGGGAGTGGTAGAGGGTGCTGAGGACGACCGGGTCGGTGTGGGAGAAGTAGATGCGGGCGATGTTGTGCTCGCCGGCGAGGAAGGCGGCGGCCATCGCCGCGTACTCGACCTGCTGCAGGTTGACCTCCATCCCGGCCTCCTGCAGGTAGGCCTGGACCAGCTCCCCGGCTTGCCCCTGGACGCCGCTGAAGGTCAGGTATTCCAGGGTCATCCGCTGGCCGTTCTTCTCGCGGATGCCGTCGGCGCCCATCGTCCAGCCAGCCTCGTCCAGCAGCGCCGCCGCTTGCTCCGGGTCGTAGGGGTACATCTCCTCGACGGCCGGGTTGTAGGCGAAGGTCGGCGACGAGAGTGGCCCCTCGGCGGCCTTGCGGGTGCCGTACCAGAGCGTGTCGATGATCGTCTCGGTGTCGACGGCGTAGTTGATCGCCTGGCGGACCGCCAGGTCGTCGGTCGGCGGGTTGGTCCCGTTCAGCGGCAGCACCTGGGGCGAGCCGGGAACGGCGGGCAGGAAGATCTGGACATCGCCGGCCTCCTGGAGGCGATCGACCTCCTGGGGCAGGACCGCGTCGATGACGTCCGACTCGCCGTTCTCGAGGGTCCCCATCAGGGTGGTCGGTTCGGTGATGAAGCGGATCACGATCTCTTCGAGGTAGGCCGGCCCCTCATGCTCGTAGGCGGCGATCGGCCAGGCGTAGTCGGGGTTGCGGACCAGCGTCATCGAGACCTGCTGTTGCCACTCCTTGAAGATGAAGGGGCCGGTGCCGACCGGGTTGAAGCCGAAGTCGGGGCCGAACTCGGCGACCGCCGCCGGCGAGACCGGCGCCAGGACGCTGTGCGCCAGGTTGTTCAGGAAGGGGGCGTACGGCTCCCGGAAGTAGACGTTGATCGTCAGCGGGTCGACCACCTCCGTCCGCTCGTAGGGGCCGAGGTAGCCGATCGCCGTCAGCGACTTCAGCTCCGGCTCGAGGATGCTGTCGAAGGTGAACTTGACCGCCTCGCCGTTGAACGGGGTGCCGTCGTGGAAGGTCACCCCGTCGCGCAGCTGGAAGGTGTACATCAAGCCGTCGGGCGCCATCGTCCACTCGGTCGCCAGACCGGGGAGGAACTGATTGGCCTCGGGGTCGTAGACGACCAGCGGGTCGAAGATGTTGTAGAAGAGGCGCCAGGCGAGGGTCGCGCCGGAGACGCGGGGGTCCATCGTCGGCGGCTCGCTGCTGTAGCCGAGGGTGAGCGTGCCGCCGGGGGTCGGTTCCCCTTGGGCCGCCGCCGGCAGCGACCAGCGGCCGGGCGCGGCCTGGACGCCGCCGGGGCCGAGCCCGCCGACCGCCGCCGCCGAGAGGCCGAGACCGACCCCGCGGCGGACGAGCTGACGCCGCGACTGGCGGCCGGCGAGGGAGGACGCGAGCGGTGCTTGCGGTCCGGGGAATGCCTTCTCTGCCTCTGCCATCGGGAGATTCCTTTCCCGGCGCCCTGGTCCGGCGCCAACAACGACCCGCGGGGGGTCCGGAGCCTGGGGAACGGCCGCGTCGGCGTCCCCCGCCGGAGCGTCTGCCCTCCTTTCGCCGGCGCCCGTAGGGCACCGGGCCGTCAATGCGCGGCCGGCCCTCGGCCGTCGGCGTGGGGGTGATCAAAGGCGCCGGCCGCCGCCGCCAGCGGCCCGGCGGCGAGGTCGCGCATGCGGTCGCGGAAGAGGTCGACGTGCTGGCGGCTGAGGCGCTCGGCGGCGCCGGCGTCGTGGTCGGCGATCGCGGCCAGCAGCTGGCGGTGGTGGGGGAAGACCTGATCGAGACCGCCGACGCGGAGGAAGGAAGCGTACCAGTAGCGGACGAGCTCGTGGATCAGCCGCTCGGCGACGCCGGCCAGGTGGCGGTTGCCGGCGGCGTCGGCGATGCCGCAGTGGAAGCGCTGGTCGAGGAAGACGGTGCCGGCGAAGTCGCCGCGCCCGATCAGGCCCTCGGCCTCGTCCAGGATCGCCCCTAGCCGGTCGACCTGGGCCGGCCGGGCGCGGACCGCCGCTAGCCGCGCCACCTGCGGCTCGATCAGGCCGCGGGTCTCGATCATCTGGCCGAGGTCGGTGACGGAGAGAGGGGCGACCCAGCGGCCGCGGCGGGGGGCCTGGACGATCAGCCCCTCGTGGGTGAGGCGTTGGATCGCCTCGCGCAGGGGGGTGCGGCCGACGCCGAGGCGGAGGGTCAGGGCGCGCTCGTCGATCGCGGCGCCGGGATCGAGCTCCAGGGTGACGATCAGCTGCCGCAGCCGCTGGTGGCCGGTGTCGGCCAGGAGCGGCTTAGTCGGCGGCGGCGCGACGACCACCACCTCGGGGCCGGAGGCACTGCCGTTGGCGCTGCCGTTCGCGGTCGGGAGCACGTCGCCTCCTCTGCGCCGCTGGTGGAATGGGGAAGCTCAGGTACGGGATCGCTTCCGGCGAGCGCTAGGATGTACGGAGGATATATTCCGAGCCTAGCAGCGGGTCGCAGGGACGTCAAGACCGGGCAGGCCGCGGTCTCGGCAGCTTGGGCCGGCAGCATAGGGCACCGCCGGCGGGTCGGGCGCGGCGCCCGGCGTGGGCGGTTGCACGTTCTGCGACCTCTGCTACGATGCGCTAATCCAGGGCAAGCCGACGTGACCCGATCGGCATCGAGGCGTTGCCGGGGCTGGCGGCACCGCGCCGGCCAGGACACAGGGGGCTCGCGGCATGGCAACAACAGGTGCGGCCGACGTCGTCGTCGTCGGCGGCGGGGTGACCGGGACCAGCACCGCCTTCCACTTGACCAAGCTCGGGGTGCGGCGGGTGACGCTGCTGGAGCGGGGCGTCCTCGGCGGCGGCGCGACCGGCAAGTCGGGCGCGCTGGTCCGGATGCACTACACGAACCCGCACGACGCCGCGCTCGCCCAGCGGAGCCTCCCCTACTTCCAGGGATGGGGCGATCTGGTCGGCGCCGGCGACCCGCGCTTCGTCGAGACAGGCGTCGTCCGCTTGGTCGAGCCGCGGCACGAGGCGGCGCTGGCGGCGAACGTGGCGATGCTGCGCGGCGTCGGCGTCGACACCTGCCTGATCGACCGCGACGAGCTGCGGGCACTCGACCCCGGCTGCCAGGTCGACGACGTCGACTGCGCCGCCTGGGAGCCCCGCTCCGGCTACGCCGACCCCTCGGCGACGGCCTTCGGCTTCGCCGCCGCCGCCCGCGAGCGCGGCGCCGAGCTCCGGGTCGGCGCGGGGGCGGCGGCGACGGCGATCCTGGTCGAGGGGGAGCGCGTGGTCGGGGTGGCGACGGCGGACGGGGCGATCGCGACCGAGACGGTCGTGGTCGCGGCCGGCGCCTGGGCGCCCGGGCTGCTGGCGCCGCTCGGGCTCGACTACGGGCTGCGGACCAACCGGGTCCAGGTCGCGGTCGTCCGCCGGCCGGCCGGGTCGGAGGCGCCGCACCCGACCTATATCGACGGGCCGAACGCGAGCTGGATCCGGCCGGAGGGCGAGTTCGGCACCCTGGCCGGGCTGGCGATCGACGAGATCGACGTCGACCCCGACGCCTACGACGAAGGGGTCGATGACGGCTACGCGGCCGAGACGCGGCGGCGGCTGTCGGCCCGGCGGCCGGGGCTGGCCGGTGCCGTGCTGCGCGGCGGCTGGGCCGGGGTGATCACGATGAGCCCGGACGCCCACGCGATCATCGGCGGGCTCGACCCCTACCGCGGCTTGTTCGGGATCCTCGGCGACAGCGGCACCAACTTCAAGACGGCGCCGGCGATCGGCGCCGGCCTGGCGGAGGCGATCGTCGGCGGCGCGCCGCGGACGATCGACCTGCACCCGTTCCGCGCCTCGCGCTTCGCCGAAGGGCAGCCCCTGGCGGGCGAGCACGAGTACGGCGACGGGCCGCTCGACGTGTTCCGGTAGGCGGTAGGCGGTAGGCGGTAGGGAGTGTCGGGGCGGAAGCCCGTTTGCCCGCTCGCGGAGGCGGGCAAGTGAGGGGAGCGGAGGGGCTCCCGGAGGAGGACCACGATGGCGACGGGTCGGAACGAGAACGGGAACGGGATCGACGGACTGCTGGCGGCGGTGAGTGACGGGCGGCTGTCGCGCCGCGGCTTCCTGGGGCGGGCGACGGCGCTCGGCTTCTCGCTGCCGATGGCGCGGGCGCTGCTGGCGACCGGCGGCGGGGTGGCGGCGGTCGCGGCCCCGGCGGCGGTGGCCGCGGCCCAGGACCCCGCGGCGCCAAGCGGGCAGGTGATCGTCGGGCTGTCGCAGGAGCCGACCATCTTCAACCCCCTGAAGTCGACCTTGGAGGTCGATCGGGGGGTGCAGTACGCGATCTTCGACAGCCTGTGGCGGATCGACGAGCAGGGGGTGTTGGTCCCGAACCTGGCGGCCGAGATCCCCTCGTTCGAGAACGGCGGCATCTCGGCCGACGGCTTGAACTACACCTTCAAGCTACGCCAGGACGCGAAGTGGCACGACGGCCAGCCTTTCACCGCCCGCGACGTCGTCTTCAGCCACCAGACGATCCTCGCCCCCGCCTTCGTGGCCGGGAACCGGATCGGGCACGACAAGGTGACGGCGATCGAGGCACCCGACGACTACACCGTCAACCTGACGCTCTCCGAGCCGTACGCGCCGTTCCTGATCGTCTGGATGGACACCTTCATCATTCCCGAGCACCTGCTGAAGGACGTGGCCGACCTGAACACGGCCGACTTCAACTCCACGGCACCGGTCGGGACCGGGCCGTTCACGTTCGTGGAGCGCGTCGCCGGCGACTACATCACGGTCGAGGCCAACCCCGACTACCACGGGCCGGGGCCGTACCTGGAGCGGGTGATCTTCAAGTACGTGCCCGACCTGACGGTGCTCTTCACCCAGTTCAAGACGGGCGAGGTCGACGTCACCGGCATCCAGGGGATCACCGCCGACAACTACGCCGAGGCGCAGGAGATCGAGGGCAAGACGATCAACCTGGCACCGACCGCCTTCGTCGAGTTCATCGTCATGAACCACGGCAAGCCGGTCTTCCAGGACCACGCGGTGCGCGAAGCGCTCTACCTGGGGATGGACAAGGCCAACATCATCGACGCGGTCTACTACGGGGTCGAAACGCCGTCGGAGACCTACCTGCCGGAGACCTCCTGGGCGCTCAATCCTGACCTGCCGCCGCACGAGTACAACCCCCAAAGGGCGCAGGAGATCCTGGAGGCGGCCGGCTGGGTGGCGGGCGAGGACGGCGTCCGCGAGAAGGACGGCGTCCGCCTCGCCTTCACCAACTCGACGACCGCCGGCAACCAGGTCCGCGAGCAGGCGCAGCAGTTCCTGCAGCAGACGTGGCGGGAGATCGGCGTCGAGATGGAGATCAACAACATGCCGGCGGCCGTGATCTGGGGGGACTACTACAACAAGTCGGAGTACGACTCGGTGATGGTCGGCGAGCACACCGGCCTCGGCGCCGACCCCGACGTGACGACCCGGTTCCACAGCGACTACATCCCGACCGAGGGGGGCGGCGGCCGCAACACGATGCAGTACAAGAACCCCGAGCTCGACGAGCTGCTGATCGCCGGGGCGCGGGAGCTCGACCAGGAGCAGCGCAAGCAGATCTACTTCCAGGTCCAGGAGATCCTGCGCGAGGACCTGGCCTACCTGCCGATCTTCCACTACGTCTTCATCGAGGGGACGGCCGAGGGCGTGGTCGGCTACAAGCCGAACGCCTTCGTCGTCAGCAACATGTGGAACGTCTTCGAGTGGCGGCGGGAGTAGGCAGACGGCAGACGGCAGACGCCAGTTGTCAGTTGCCGGTTGTCGGTTGCTCGTGGTCAAAGGGCCGTTGGGGTGGCCGGGAGGGAGCAGCGTGGACGGTCGTCTCTCTGGGTCTCCTGGCGTCTGGCGACTGGCAACTGGCAACTGGCAACTGGCGTCTGCCGGCTGCCGGCTGCCGGCTGCCGACTAACGTCCCGTGTCCGCCTACCTACTGCGCCGACTCGGGCAGAGCGTCGTGCTGCTGGTGCTGGTGACGGTGATCGCCTTCGGGCTGATGCACCTGGCGCCGGGGGGGCCGGAGTCGGTCTACGCCCTGAGCCCCTCGATGCGGGCCGAGGATCTGGAGCGGATTCGGCAGAGCTACGGGCTCGACCGGCCGCTGCCGGAGCAGTACGTCCGGTGGGCGGGGGGGATGCTCGTCGGCGACTGGGGGCGCTCCTACCGCGACAACCGGCCGGTCCGCGACGTGATCCTCGACCGGGTGCCGGCGACCCTCGAGCTGGGGGCGACGGCGCTGGCGATCGCGGTCGTGCTCGGGGTCGCGGTCGGCGTCCTCGGGGCGCTGCGGCAATACTCCGTGCCCGACTACCTGGCGACGGTCGGGGCGATGGTCGCGCTCTCGATCCCGACCTTCTGGTTCGGCCTGATGGTGATCTTCCTCTTCGCCGAGCGGCTCGACTGGATCCCCTCCGGCGGCCGGCAGACGCTGGGGACGCCCTTCTGCTTAGTCGACCGGCTGCACCACCTGGTCGCGCCGGCGCTGGTCCTCGGGCTGGTGCTGGTCGCGACCTGGAGCCGCTACACGCGGGCGGCGATGCTGGAGACTATCGGGCAGGACTACGTGCGGACGGCGCGGGCGAAGGGCCTGGGGGAGCGGGCGGTGATCGCCGGCCACGCCTTCCGCAACGCGGCGGTGCCGCTAGTGACGCTGGCCGGCTTGCAGTTGCCGCTGCTGTTCGGCGGGGCGCTGGTGACCGAGAGCGTCTTCACCTGGCCGGGGATGGGGCGGCTCTTCGTCGACGCCCTCGGCTACCGCGACTACCCGGTGCTGATGGGGGTGCTGTTCGTGACGGCGGTGATCGTGGTCGCCACCAACCTGGTGGCCGATCTGGTCGCGGCCATCGTCGACCCGCGGATCCGGCTGCGGTAGGACGGGAGGCGGGAGGCGGGAGGCGGGAGGGACGTATTGTAGGGGCGCTGCTTGCTGCGCCCGTCGGGCGTAGCCCGACAGTCTCGTTCGCGGACCCGAGGGGGGCCCCCCGGGCCACGGGCGCCGCAAGCGGCGCCCCTACGACGCAACCCGGCCGCCGCCCTCCACCCGCCCCCCGGTCCTGCCGCCTGCCGCCTGCCGCCGGACGCCGGACGCCGGACGCCGGACGCCGACCGAGGAGAGCTGCCCTGGCGACTTCGCGCGCGACGCCCCCAGCGGGACTGGCCGCGGCCGAGCCCGCCCGCCGCGGCGGGGTGGGGTCCGCCGGGCCGGGGCGCCTGGCGCTGCGGCGCTTCTTCCGGCACCGCCTGGCGGCGGCCGGGGTGGCGCTCTGTCTGGCGCTGCTCCTGTCGGCGGTCCTCGCCCCGGTGCTGGCCCCGCGCGACCCCTTGCAGATCGACATCCTGGCCAAGTTCGCGCCGCCGCTGGCGCGGGGGCTGCTGCTCGGCGGCGACGAGATCGGGCGCGATCTGCTCAGCCGGCTGCTCTACGCCGGCCGGATCTCGCTGCTGGTCGGGTTCGCGGCGATGGCGGTGACCGTCACCGTCGGGACGGTGGTCGGGCTGCTCAGCGGCTTCTACGGCGGGCGGGTCGACGCCCTCCTGATGCGGCTGACCGACGCCCTGCTCTGCTTCCCGACCGTCTTCTTGCTGCTGGTGCTGGCCGCCTTCGTCGGCGCCTCGGTCGGCTCGGTCACGCTGATCATCGGCCTGACGGCCTGGATGGAGCTGGCCCGCATCCTCCGCAACCAGACCCTCGGGCTGCGCGAGGCGGACTACGTCCAGGCGGCGCGGGCGCTGGGGGCGGGCAACGGCCGGATCATCGTGCGCCACCTGCTGCCCAACTCGCTGGCGCCGATCATGGTGGCGGCGACGCTGAACGTCGCCAACGCGGTGCTGGCGGAGTCCTACATCTCCTACCTGGGCTACGGCATCCAGCCGCCCGAGGCGAGCTGGGGCAACATGCTCAACAACGCCCAGAGCTACGTCACCGACGCCCCCTGGATCGCCCTCTTCCCCGGCCTGCTGATCACGCTGACGGTCGCCGGCTTCAACTTCATCGGCGACGGGCTGCGCGACGCGCTCGACCCGCGGGCGCGGCGGTAGCAGGCAGTGGGTAGTGGGTAGTGGGTAGTGGGTAGTGGGTAGGAAGGATCGTGTTTGGGGCCGGGATGCGGGAGGCGATCGTTCCGGCCGCCCGGCCCGCATGGGGATGAATCCCTGAGCTCCGGCGGCGACCACGGCCGACGCCGGCCCGGGCGAAAGGGGTGGGAGCGGCCGGTATCAATGGAGATCGAACGGACCCTGGAGCGGTCCGCGGAGGGAGTCGGCCGCCCGCCGTCGAGTACCAAGCCGGAGGCGAGCGTCCGGAGTTTGGAGTCGCGGAGGCCGTGATGGAACGAACCCGCTCCACCGTCCCGTTCCAGGGGTTGTCGCGCCGCTTCGGCTGGTTCATGATCGGGATCAACGTCGTCGGGCTCCTCTTCGCGGCGGTGGTGATGTGGTCGAGCGGGGTCGTCACGGCGCTCCCGCTGCTCCTGTCCTGGCAGGTGCTCTGGGGCGCCAGCGTGGTCGTCGGCGAGGACCGGCCGACGCTCTCCCGGCGCCTCCACCATCTCGGCTGGGCGCTGGCGGTGATCGGCGTCGTGGCGCTGGTGGTCCAGGGGATCGCCTGGGTGGTGCGACAGGCGGGCTGAACCGGCGGTAGCGGCGGCGCCACCGGCGGGGCTCGACGATCGGGGACGGCGCGGCGGCCGGCACAGTGCCTGCGCCCCACCGGGGGCAGGCGGGGCGACGGACGCCCCGGCTTGGCGACCGGGGGGGCGGAGGCGATGGCCGACGACGCGAAGACGATCGGCGACGAGTTCGGGCGGGCGGTCAACATGACGGCCAACCAGCTCGAGCGATGGCTCGAGACCGAGGAATCCCAGGGGGTCGGGCAGAAGGACGGGCCGGGGGAGGAATCGACCGGCCACGAGTCGGGGCGGCGGATCGTCGCGATCCTGGGGAAGCGGCGGGGCGAGCTGACGGAGGACGACCTGGCCCAGATGCGCAAGGTGACCGGCTACGTCCATCGCCACCTGGCCCAGCGGCCGGAGGGCGACGTCGAGCGGACGCCCTGGCGCTACTCCCTGATGAACTGGGGGTACGACCCGCTCAAGGGGTGAACCGGGCGGGGGCGCTCTCCTCCGATCGGCGGCGCCCGGCCCTGAAGGGACCGGGCTGAAGCGACGAAGCCCCCTCAAAGGGGGCTGATCCGGGGGGCGGGAGGGCGGCTCCAGGGGGAAGCCGAGGCGATCAACCGGCTCTCGTATTCTCCGAAGTCCGGGTGAACGCGTCCGCTTCACGGAAAGAAGCGGGTGCGCGTCAGATTCTTGCGTTCGGTCCCAGGGCGCGGGACGGGGCGGGCCGGAACCGCATGGGGGGCCCTTGGTGCCCGCCGGCCGCGCCGCACCGGGAGGCCGGGCCGCAGTCGGGCGGCGCCGAACCCCCAGCGCAAAACTCTCACGCGCACCCGAAAGCAGCGCTTATACGATATCCGGGAGAATACGTCGCCTTCCCGCTGCGGCCGCTGCCCCGCACCCCCGGCCCCTGTCCCGTGCGCGGGAGAGGGGCCGGGGGTGAGGGCCGGGGCAACACCCACGATTCACCCGGATTCCGCATGAGGGGCGCTCCCCTGGGAGCGGCCTTGACCGTCCGGATTCCGGATCACCCTCCCGGCAACACCGGCCCGGGGCTCCCCCCACCGGGCAGCGGCAGCACGGGAACGAGCGGCGACGCCAGCGCGGGGGTCGCCGCCACCGGCGACGCGAGCGGCGTCGCTTGGGTCGGCGAGGCCACCGGCAGTGCGGCGGTCGGCGAAGGCAGCGCGGTCGCGGTGGCGGTGGCAGTCGCGGCCGGCGACGGGGTCGGGGGCGGGATTATTGGGGCGGTCGGCTCCTGGATCGGCGGCGGCACGACGACCGGGGGCGGCTCGGTCGGGAGCGGGACCGGGGTCACCGTCGGGGTCGGGGTCGCGGTCGCCAGCAAGCGGGGGGGGATGACGCCGGTCCGCCAGGTCATCTCGATCCGAGCCTCGCCCGGCCGCGTCTGGTTGTAGGTCGCGGCGTAGCCGATCAGCCGGTAGAGGTCGGGCTGGGCGGCGACGCCTTGGGGGAGCTGGCGGCAACTGTCGTCCCCCGCGACGGGATCGAGGGTGACCAGCACCGGCCCGATCGCGACGTCGTTGCGGTCGGTCAACACGTCGATCCGCGAGACCCGGCCGTCCCGGATGCTGCGCTCGGCGTCGGCCAGGTCGACGTCGAGGCACCCCTGCGGCCGAGGCGAGCGGTCCGGTCGGCTGGTCAGGACCACCACCACCAGGAGCAGGGCGAGGACGGCGGCACCGGCCAGGAGGATCCCATAGACCGAGAGCGGTCGCCCCGCCAGGAGCCGCCGCAGGCGGCGCGGCAGCGATCCGCCGGCCGTCGCTCCCCCCTCTTGCTCGCCGGGCGTCTCCATCCGTCGGTCGCTCCAGGTGCCGGGGCCGGGTGCCGAAGGGCGGCGGTCGCGGCCGCCCCGACCCCGCGCCGCCCGGACCGCCGTTCTCGGCCGGGGTGCGGAGTCGTCGGTTGGGCGCCGCTCGGCCCCCGACCGGACGAGACCAAGGGCGGGCCAACGGCTGGCCGCCGCCAAGCGCCCCTCCCCCCTAACCGACCCGCAGTGTAGAGGCGGCGGTGGCGCGCCACAATGCCCCGCCGGCCGCGGGGGTGGGCGTCACGCTTCTTACATTCGGCCTCATCCGGCATCCGGGTGGATCGCGGGCGTTCCCCCGGCGGTTCGCGACCACGTTCCCCCTTGCCCCTGTCCCG
>JBBSNJ010000027.1:0-12053 GCA_038232775.1 Thermomicrobiales bacterium | reverse complement strand
TCGCCGTCGACCGGCCGGACGATCGGACCTTCACCGCCGGCTGGGAGGCGGACGACGTCCGCCCCGACGCCGACTTTGAGCTCTTCTGGAGCGTCTCGCCGGAGGCGGTCGGGGCGAACTTGGTCAGCTACTGGGACGCGACGGAGGGGGCCGGCTACTTCATGCTGCTGGCGGCGCCGGGGATCGCCCCCGCTGCCGAGGACGAGGTGATCGCCAAGGACGTCGTGGTCGTGCTCGACACCTCGGGCAGCATGGAGGGGGAGAAGATCGTCCAGGCGAAGACGGCGCTGACCTACGTGATCGAGCACCTCAACCCGGCCGACCGCTTCGGCGTCGTCGAGTTCAGCACCGGCGCCCGCGAGTTCTCCCCAACCTTGGAGCCGGCCAGCGCGGCCAAAGAGGCGGTCGCCTGGGTCGAGCGGCTGGCGGCGGAGGGGGGCACCGACATCAACCTGGCGCTGCTCGACGCGCTGGCGATGGCCGAGCCGGAGCGGCCGACGCTGCTCCTCTTCCTGACCGACGGCCTGCCGACCGAGGGGGAGGTCGAGGTCGCCGACATCGTCGCCAACGTCGCCGGCGCGGCGCCGGACAACGTCCGCCTCTTCGCCTTCGGCGTCGGCGACGACGTCGACACCCTGCTGCTCGATTCCCTGGCTCAGGCGCACGCCGGGCGCTCGACCTACGTCCGCCCCGGCGAGGCGCTGGACGAGGCGGTCTCCGGCTTCTACGCCGGGGTCAGCACCCCGGTCCTGGCCGATCTGGCGCTCGACGTCGACGGGGCGCGGGTGGAGGACGTCTTCCCCGCCCCCCGGCCCGACCTCTTCGCCGGCGGCCAGCTCGTCGCCCTCGGCCGCTACCGGGAGGGAGGGCCGGCCACGATCACCCTCACCGGCCAGGTCAACGGCCAACCCCAAACCTTCGTCTTCAGCGACCGAACGCTGGCCACCGCCGGCGGCGAGGCCTTCCTGCCCCGCCTCTGGGCGACGCGCAAGATCGGCCACCTGCTCAACCAGATCCGGCTGAATGGAGAGAACCCGGAGCTGGTGCAGGCGGTCGTCGATCTCTCCGTGCGCTTCGGCATCGTCACGCCCTACACCTCCTACCTGATCACCGAGGACGACATCCTGAGCCAGGCCGGGCGCACCCGCGTCGCCGACGCGGTGATCGCGGCGCGGCAGGCAGCCCCCGCCGCCGACACCTCCGGCGCGGCGGCGGTCGACGAGGCGCAGGCGGTCGGCTCCTACGCCGAGGCCGAGGTGGCGGCCGCCCCCTCCACGATCGCGGTGACCACCGCCGCCGGCGACGTGGTCGAGGTCGACTCCGGCGCGGTGGTGAAGACGGTCGGCGCCCGCACCTTCGTCCTCCGGGACGGGGTCTGGACAGAGACGACCTTCGACCCGGCGACGATGGCGACGACGGCGGTCGCCTTCGCCAGCGACGACTACTTCCGCTTGATCGACGAGCGGCCCGAGCTGGCGGCGGCGTTCGCCCTCGGCGAGCGCGTGATCGCCCTCAGCGACGGCGACGCGTTCGAGGTCACGGCGTAGGGCCTGGCGCGGCGGCCGCCATCCCGGCGACCGGCGCCCCGATCGATTCGCCGCGGCGACGCTCGTCGGCTTCGGGGGCCAGAACTGGGGCGACCCGGGGAGCGCCGGCCGCGGCGCGGGCGAGTGCGGCACCAGCCACCGGCCACGGGCGAGACCGTCGCTGGGCCGGCGTCCTCCCCGGCAATCTTCCGCCGACCGGGCGATAATGGGCCGGCCCGCAGCCGTCGCCCGCGCTGAGCGTTCCCCGGAGACTCGAACGTGCCCGACTCCCGCTCCCGCCCCCTGAAGGTCGGCCTCCAACTGCCCGAGGTCGAGCGCGTCGCCCCCTGGGCCGACCTGGCGGTGATGGCCCGCCGCGCAGAAGAGGTCGGCTTCGACTCCCTCTGGGTCGGCGACCACCTCCTCTACCGCACCCCGGGCGAGGCGCCCAAGGGGCCGTGGGAGGCTTGGTCGCTGCTCGCCGCCCTCGCCGCCATCACCGAGCGGGTCGAGCTCGGCCCGCTCGTCGCCTGCACCAGCTTCCACAACCCAGCGATGATCGCCAAGAAGGCGGCGACGATCGAGGAGATCAGCGGCGGCCGCCTGATCCTCGGCCTCGGCGCCGGCTGGAACGAGCCCGAGTACCGGGCCTACGGCTTCCCCTTCGACCACCGCGTCGCCCGCTTCGCGGAAGCGTTCACGATCATCCGCACCCTCCTGCGCGACGGCGAGATCGATTTCGTGGGCGACTACTATCAGGTCCGCGACTGCCTGCTCCACCCCCGCGGCCCCCGGCCCGGCGGCCCGCCCTTGATGGTCGGCTCCGAGGGGGAGCGGATGCTCGGCCTGACCCTCCCCCACGTCGCCTCCTGGAACGCCTGGTACGCCTGGTTCGGCAACCGGCCGGAAGGTATTCCCCCTCTCCTGGCCAAGATCGACGCCGCCTGCCGGCGCGTCGGCCGCGACCCGGCGACGGTCGAACGGACCTGCGCCGTCCTGGTCGCCCTCCCCGGCGCCGCCGGTCGCCCCGCGGCCGACCCGGCCGACCGCGGCGCCCCGCCCCTGTCGGGGTCGCCGGCGGAGCTGGCGGACGCGCTCCGCGCCTTCGCCCAGGCGGGAATCGCCCACGTCCAACTGGTGCTCGACCCGAACACGGTCGCGGCGATCGAGGCGTTCGCCCCGGTGCTCGACCTCCTCGACGCCGGCCCCCCTGGCGACGGCGGCGAGGCGACGGCGCCCGACGAGCGCGCCAGGAGGACTCCGTGACGACGACCACCCGCCCCCTCAAGGTGGGGATCATGCTCCCCGACACCGAGCGGGAGATGGCCGGCGAAACCGCCCGCTGGTCCGACCTGCTGGCGATGGCCCGCACCGCCGAAGCGCTCGGGTTCGACTCCCTCTGGGTCTCCGACCACCTCCTCTACCGCTACGAGGGGAAGGAGCCGCAGGGGGTCTGGGAGTGCTGGTCGCTGCTGGCCGCCCTCGCCGCCGCCACCGAGCGGGTCGAGCTCGGCCCGCTCGTCAGTTGCACCAGTTTCCGCAACCCGGCCCTGCTGGCCAAGATCGCCGACACGATCGACGAGGTCAGCGGCGGCCGCCTGATCCTCGGCCTCGGCGCCGGCTGGCACGAGCCGGAGTACGCCACCTTCGACTACCCGTTCGACCACCGCGTCGGCCGCTTCGCGGAGGCGCTGACGATCATCGCCGGCCTCCTCCGCGACGGCCGGGTCGATCTCCAAGGCGACTACTACCAGGTCCGCGACTGCGAGCTGCGCCCCCGCGGCCCCCGCCCCCAAGGGCCGCCGATCATGATCGGCTCCACCGGTCCCCGCATGCTCCGCCTCGCCGCCCGCCACGCCGACCTCTGGAACGCCTGGGGGCGCCACGACCCGTCCGCCATCCCCGAGCTCCGGGCCAAGGTCGACGCCGCCTGCGCCGAGGTCGGCCGCGCCCCCGCCACCCTCGGCCGCACCGTCTCCGTCCTGATCGATCTGCCGGATCGCGCCGGCCGCCCCCGCGAGCGCCCACCCTTCCTGACCGGCACTCCCGACGAGATGGCCGACGCCCTGCGGGGTCTCGCCCGCGAGGGCATTTCCCACGTCCAGATCCTCCTCGACCCCAACACTGCCGCCGGCATCGAGGCCCTGGCGCCGATGCTGGAGTCACTCGACCGCGCGGCTCCCCCGGAGCACGCCAGTGGAGCCTGAGCGGAGCGAACGGAGGCGATTGCCGCGTCGCGAGGGGTGCCAGCGATGAGCCGACCAGCGACCTCCCCGCCGGCAGAGCGGCGCCGCAGCCCGCCCCGCCGCGTCCCGCACCCGATCGACGACCGGCCCAGCGACGAGCCGCGGGCGACGACGGCTTCGCGGACAGACCGGCGCAGCCCGTCAAGCCCCCAACGACGGTGTCCGTTGGGGTAGGGGCGACGCATGCGTCGCCCCTACCGGGCAAAACCGGACCGACGAACCACTCGGCAAGGCTTGACCTCGGGCGCCGAATCCGGAGCCGTCTTTGGACCGAGGGGGAGCATTAGGCGTTAGGCGAGGCGGCTCTTCGCCGCCAAGCACTGAAGGCCCCGGAGGGGGCGACGGGCGTGGCCCAACACCGGAGCACCAGGAGAGAGGAGGACGCGATGGCCGCTTCCCGGTACGCCCTCGGCATCGACTTCGGCGGCACCAAGCTGCTCGCGGCGGTGGTCGACCTCGACGACGGGCGCGTCGTCGCCACCGCCAAGAAGAAGACCTCCGCCAGCGACGGCCCGGACGAGTTGATGGAGCGGATCTTCGACGCCGGCGACGGCGCGCTCAAGGCCGCCAAGCTCAAGGCCCGCGATCTGGTCGGGATCGGCGTCGGGGTCGCCGGCCAGGTCGACGCCGAACGCGGCCTGCTGCTCGACACGCCGAACCTCAGCCAAGCGGTCGTCGACCTGCCGATGGCCGCCCAGCTCCGGAAGAAGTACGGCGTCCCCGCCGCCCTCCGCAACGACGTCCAGATCGCCGCCCTCGGCGAAGAGCGGTACGGCGCCGGGCGCGGCGTCCCCGACTTCCTCTGCGTCTTCGTCGGCACCGGCGTCGGCGGCGCCATCGTCCGGGAGGGGCGGCTGGTCGACGGCGCGGCCGGCACCGCCGGCGAGATCGGCCACGTCGTGGTCGACGCCGGCGGCCGCCTCTGCGGCTGCGGCGGCCACGGCCACCTCGAAGCCTACGCCTCGCGCACGGCGATGACCCGCAGCCTGCTCGGCGACCTCAAGCGCGGCCGCCCGTCGATCCTGCGCGAGCTCGTCCCCGATCTCGACCCCGGCGCCTCCCCCTACGGCGGCACCGCCGTCCGCTCCGGGGTGCTCGCCAAGGCGGTCGCGGCCGAGGACGTGCTGGTCATCGACGCGATCCAGGAGGCCGGGCGCTACCTCGGCCTCGGCCTCGCCTCGGCGATCAACATCCTCAGTCCCCACCGGATCGTGCTCGGCGGCGGCGTCGTCGAAGCGGTCGATCTCTTCTTCGAAGTCGCGGCCCTCAACGCCCGCCGCGAAGCGCTGCCGGCCCCGGCCGCCTCGGTCGAGATCGTCAAGGCCGGTCTCGGCGACCACGCCGGCGTCGTCGGCGCCGCCCTCCTCGGCGCCGAAGCCGCCTGACCCCACCCGGCGGGCGCTCCCCCTACCCCGTGCTAGACTGTCGCCGGTCGTCGCGGCGGCAGTGTGTCCCACCGCGCGGCCGGATCATCCGGGGCTGATCCCCCGGCGGATAATGGCTTGGCTGGTCGCCCCCCCTCGCGGCGGACTCGCCCGGATCGAGGTCGTCGACGCCGCGGCGAGCGAGAAGTGGAGGTCGGGGTGGAGCGGATGTCCGCTCCCGCCAGCCGGTGATGGCATGGAGGCAGGCATGATCGACGTCGGTGGTCAAGGTGCACCAGGTGGGCACGGTGGAAACGGTGGGAACGGTCCGGAGGCGGCAGCAGGGGGAGTGATTCCCAACTCAGAAGTCGCGGCCTTCGTCGATTTCGAGAACATCCGATACTCGACGATCAATTCGTTCGGCCGCGAGCCGGACCCGATCGCCTGGCGGGACAAAGCGCTCAAGTACGGCCTGATGGCGGTCGCCCGCGCCTACGCCGACTTCGACCAGCATCCGCCGGCGGTCCGGATGCGGCTCGATGTCGCCGGCTTCGAGGCCCAACACTACCCGGCCAAGCGCACGTCGGACGCCTCGGGCCGGGAGAAGATCCAATCTCGCGCCGATCTCAACTTCGTCGTCGACGTCATCAACACGGCGCTGACGCGCCCCGACGTCCGCACGTTCTTGCTCTTCACCGGCGACAAGGATTTTATCCGGCTCGTGACCACGCTCCGCAACCGGCTCGGCAAGCGGGTCATCATCTGCGGCGTCCCCGGTTCGGTCAGCCCCGACTTGGTCGCCGCTGCCGGGGCCGAGGACGCGCTCCAGGTCGCCCAATCGGTCGACGTCGACAAGCAGGTGATCCGGGCCATCGCCAACTACGTCAGCCAGCTCCACGACGGGTTCGTACCGACCCAGAGCCACATGAGCCGCACCCTCTGGCGCTTCCTCGACCGCGCGGTCCTCCCCTCGGAGCACATCGAAGCCAAGGTGATGGAGTTCCTGCGCAAGGGGATCCTCACCAAGCGCCAAACGATCAACGGCCAGGGCCAGGAGCTGGTCACGACCGAGCTCAACCCGGTCCACCCCCTCGTCCTCGAGGCGATCCCCGGCTACCGCAAGCCGCGCTACGACGGCCTGCCCCAAGACGACGAGGAGGAGGACGAGTCCTACGGGCCGAACGGCTACGCCGCCGACGCCAAGACCGACGACGACGACGAAGCCGAGTACGACGAGGACGAGGAGGACGAGGAGGAGTTCGACGACGCGGCCGAGGAGGGCGTCGAGGAGGAGGAAGCCGAGGTCGACGCCGCGGCCCGCCTAGCGGCCCCCCCGGCCGTCGAGCCGGCCGCCGAGGAGGAAGAGGACAATCGGGGCAACGTCCTCCGCCCCGGCGAGGCGCGGCCCCGGCGCCGGACCGTCCCCGTCCCGCGCTGACGCCGGGGGGCGCCGCCGGTTGAGCTGTCGCGCTGCCGACCCTCGCCCCTGACCCTGCTCCCGCGCGCCCCGAAGCCGCGCGGGGGAGGGGGTCTCACGGACGACGGGTGAACGGTTCCGTTTCCTGGAGAGCGGCCCTCGACCCCAGCCCTTTGCGCGGGTAAGGGAGCGTGTCCAGCATCCGAAATGCAGAAGAGGTTCGACCGAAGTCCCTATTCGCCAGACACTCTAGAGCAGATGCGAACACTCTATCTTCTCTCCATGCCAAAGGGCCAGGCGGCGAATGCAGGAGAGGCGCAGCCATTGACAGCTCTTGCTCGCGAAGCGCTCCTAGACTGCGTGGACTTATTCCGACTTGATGCTTCGCGGAAGATCAACCCTGCCCGGCGAGCCAGGCTTGGGCAGTGCTTCACCCCGACCGTAGTCTCCCGCCTGATGGCGTCGATGGTCGCCGGTAGACGCACGACCCTCAAGATCCTGGACGCGGGCGCGGGCGTCGGATCGCTGTCGGCAGCCCTCCTCGCCGAGCTATGCGGTCGCCCGGATCGTCCCATGGAAGTGCAAATTACCGCCTACGAGCTCGATCAGGGGCTGATTCCGTACCTCACCGACACTTACGCTCAGTGCCACTCCCTGGCCCGGGATGCGGGAATCGCCTTCCAGTCCGAGATCGTCCAGAACGATTTTGTCGAGGCCAGCGTCGAGATGCTGCGCGGGGGATGGTTCGCCCCGGAGCAGCGCTTGTTCGACTGCGCCATCCTCAATCCGCCGTACCGCAAGATCACCGGCGGGTCTCAGGAGCGCCTGCTCCTCAGGAGCATCTCGATCGAAACCAGCAACCTCTATACCGCCTTCCTCACCCTCGTCGTGCGTCTACTCAAAGACGAGGGAGAACTTGTCGGGATCACTCCGCGCAGCTTCTGCAACGGACCGTACTTCAGGCCATTCCGCAAGGAATTCCTCCAAGAGATGCGCCTGTGTCGCCTCCACGTCTTCGAGTCCCGGCGGACTGCTTTCGCTGACGCCGACGTACTCCAGGAGAACGTGATCATCCATGCCGTCAAGGACCGGAAACCCCGAACGCCCGTCGTCATCTCCTCAAGCAGCGGACCCGATGACGACGTGATCAGCATCCAAGAAGTTGCCTTTGGCCGCCTCGTACAGCCCGATGATCCTCAGCTCTTCATCCGCATCGCTCCCGACGATCATTCCCACGGAGTAGCGGAGCGGATGAGTCGCCTCCCGGCCACCCTGGACGAACTCGGTCTGGCCGTCTCGACGGGACGGGTCGTCGACTTCCGAGCTAAGGAGCATCTCCGCCAGGAGCCAGGCCATGGTGCGGCACCGCTCATCTACCCTGCTCACTTCGCCGGCGGCTACGTCGCCTGGCCGAGGCAGACGCGGAAGCCCAACGCCCTCGCTTTGGCACCCGACACCGAAGATCTTCTCCTGCCCCCAGGCATCTACGTCCTGGTTAAACGATTTTCGTCGAAGGAGGAGCGGCGTAGGGTCGTCGCTGCGATCTATGACCCGGTTCGTACCTCTCACCAAGCCGTCGGGTTCGAGAACCACCTCAACTATTTCCATCGCGGCGGAAGCGGTCTTTCGCTCGGTCTTGCCCGCGGCCTATCCGCATTCCTGAACTCGTCGCTGGTCGATGTCTACTTCCGGCAGTTCAGCGGACACACCCAAGTCAACGCCACTGACCTTCGGAGCCTCCGGTATCCCTCGCTCATGACCCTGGAGCGTCTCGGGAGTCAGATCGGGGCCAAAGTGCTTGAGCAGCAGGCACTCGACCGCCTCGTGGAGGAGGAGTTGGTGTCATCCTCCGAGGTAGTAGGGGGCAACAGTGATCCGATTCGTGCGAAGGAGAAGATCGACCTAGCTCTGGCGATCCTTAAGCTTCTTGGTCTCCCTCGCGGCCAGCAGAACGAACGGTCAGCGCTGACCTTGCTGGCACTCCTTGACCTGAGCCCGGGGATGACGTGGGACGAGGCGAGCAACCCATTGCGTGGCATTACTCCACTCATGGAGTTCATGGCGACCCACTACAGGAGGACGTATGCGCCAAACACGCGGGAGACTGTCCGCCGCAGCACCATGCATCAGTTCATCGAGGCCGGCATCGTCGCGGCGAATCCGGACGAGCCGGAGCGGCCCACGAACGATCCGAGATGGGTCTATCAGGTCCAACCCGCGATCCTCGATTTAATCCGGACCTTCGATACGGTGAACTGGGACGAGAATCTCCAGACGTACCTCGTTTCGGTTGAGACGCTGCAGCAGCGCTACGCCAGCGAGCGCACTATGCAACTCATACCCGTCGTCCTTCCAACGGAACCACCTTCTCGCTCTCACCCGGTGGCCAGAATCTTGTCATAGCGCCCATCATTGAGGAGTTCTGCCCTCGGTTTACCCCGGGCGGGAGCGTGCTCTACGTCGGAGACACTGGTAAGAAGTTTGCCTACTTCGACCAGAAAGGGCTCGAAGTACTTGGCGTGAGGATCGAGGCGCACGGCAAGATGCCAGACGTCATCGTCTTCCACAAGGACAAGGGATGGCCCGTCCTCATCGAGGCGGTCGCCAGCCACGGGCCAGTGAACCCGAAGCGCCACCAGGAACTGCGGGAGTTGTTCGCCGAGGCGAACGCGCCGCTCTTGTTCGTGACGGCCTTTCTCACTCGTCAGGCCATGGCTCGGTATCTCGGCGAGATCGCCTGGGAGACCGAGGTGTGGGTCGCCGACGCTCCCTCTCACATGATCCATTTCAACGGCGAACGCTTCCTCGGTCCTCACGCCGTCGCTTAACACTCGGCCTACGGCAGCATGGCCGGATCACGTATCCGCGGGTCAAGGCATAGGAGTCCACAACCCCTCTCCGGAAAGAGGGCCGTCCACACCGCCTCTCCCGCCTCAACCGCGCCCCCCCACCAGCACGACACCGTCGTCCTCGCCTTCCTCAATGACCCCGCCACCATCGAAGCCGCCTTCGCCGACTCCTACCGCACCACCATCCTCGCCAACGAAACCGACCCCAACAAGCTCCACGACCTCCAGGCCGACCTCGACGCCTGCCAAGTCGCCGCCCCGGCCCACGTCGACGATCTGGTCGCCCGCTACCTCACCGGCGACAGCCGTGCACCCGAACCCACGCTCGATCGCCTGCGCACCGTTCCCCCGCGCGCCGGAACCGGGGCGAGGGGGTCGAGATCTCCGCCGTGCCGCGAGACGATGCCGAACCCGATCAGACGGTTTCGCCCCGTGCGCGGGAGAGGGGACCGACCACTGCCGCCAACTCGCCACTGTTCACCCGGCTCCCGTCTGCGGGCGAGCGTCAGGGCACGATCGGGCCGGCGCGATTCGGCTTACCCGGCGCTCGCTCTCCGCGCCACCACCGCCCAGAGCGGATCGCCACCCCCGAACCAGCCCCGCCCCGGTCGGTGCGTCTCGACCACCGGCGGCCCGAAGCCCCCGGCGTCCGCCAGGTAGCGCGCCCCCAGCGCCGGTCGCGCCTCCTCCGGCGTCTCCTGCCAGACGCGGACGGCCTTGGTCGGGAACATCCGGTTGGAAAACGAGACGATCACCACCCCATCCGCCCCCAGCACCCGGCCGACCTCCCGCAGCACCGCGACCGGCTGGGTCAAGTACTGGATCGAGACGGTGATCAGGACCGCGCCGAACGCCGCATCCGGGAAGGGGAGCCGCGGCTCCGCGTTCAGGTCTTGGACCAGCCGCTCGTCGAGCCGCCGGTTCCGGGCCAGTTCCTCGGCGCTCATCCCCAGCCCGACGACCGGCCCGAGCGGCAGCTCGGCGGCCGGCGGCAGGTGCGACACCCAGGAGCTCATCAGATCGAGGACCGCCGAGCCGGGCGGTACGTGCCGCCGGATCGCCTCGGTCACCGCCGCGATCGCTCCCTCGTCGATGTGCTGGACGAAGCGGGGCGCCGTGTAGAACTCCGCGTCCGCCGCTTCGTCGATCCGGGCGAACCAACCCTCCGGCAGCCCCTCCGCCCCCGCCGCTGCTCCGGCACCCACCCGTTCGACCATCCCTCGCACCCCGCTCACGATCGACGTCTGCTCCCCCGATGGTAGTCCGCTGCGGTCGCCGCGGCGGTATCCGAGGTTTGGCCGGGGAGTAGCCGGGGCGGCAGAACGGCCGCGGGCGCCCGAGCATCGGTCGGTTGGCCCGCCGGAACCAACCGCCGGAGCGAGGCCGGCCCGCTCCCTCCCGCCTGGGGAGCCCGGCGCCGGCCGAACGCGCCTCGCTCCGGCCAGCGCCGCCGCCGAGGAGGGTTGCCGGCCCCGCCTTGCCTCCGGCCTCGCGGTTCGACGGAGGCCGCCCCCCCCAGCGGGCACCGTCTGTGACTCCCTGGCCGTTGACATCGCCGCCGACCCAGGACTAGGGTGGAGCCGGGAAGGGGAGGAGGTGGGGCGCCGGCGGCGGTCGACGGGCGATCGACCAACCAGGGGGAGGGATTCGATGGACCCCGTTACGTTCGACGCGATCGTGCGCTCGCTCGCCGGGCGAACGACCCGGCGGCGGAGCCTCTCGCTCGTCGCTGTCGCCGCCGCCGCCGGGTTCGGGGGACCGCTCCTCCGCCGCGGCCGGCCGGCCGGAGGGCAAGAGGTGCCCCCCGCCACGCCGGTGATCGACACCGCGGTCGGTGCCGACGCGGCCCCCGCCGACGCGGAGCCGTACGACGTCCGACGCTGCGAGCAGTGGCTCCTGTCGGGCGGCCCCTCGCCCGACGATCCGATCCAGGTCGACGACGACCTCACGCTCTACCTCAACGACCAGACGATCTTCGAGGACGCCGACGGCACCACCAACATCTTCGCCCCGTTCCCCTTCGGCGCCCGCGACGGCGATCAGTTGACCGTCGTCGCCCGCGACCAGGGCTCGTGCCGCAAGATCGGCGCGCTCTGGCTCCACTGCGTCGAGGGCGGCGAGCCGCGGTTCCTGACCGGGGGCCGCGACGACGGCTGCGACCCCGACCGCGCCGCTCCCGAGAACTTCTACCGCGAATCTTGGCGCATCTGAGGCGGGGTCGCGGGGGCCGCTCCCGACCCTCACCCCCTGCCCCCTCTCTCGTACACTGGGAGAGGGGGAGTAAACGCGCCACCATCCATCTCTACGGAATCGGGGTGATCGCATCCGCTCGCTGGAACGCGGCCCTCATCCCCAGCCGCCTTTCCCCTGTCCCGCGCATGAAACAGGGAGAGGGCTGGGAGCCTGCCCTCAGCGGAGCCGAAGGGGCTATACGGAGTCCGGGTGATCGCTTCGGTTTGCATCGGAGCGGCCCTCGGCCCGTCGGCGATCGCCCGATCAGCGTCGCCCGGCCCTAAAGGGACCGGGCTGAAGCGACGAAGCCCCATAAATGGGGCTCATACGGAGGTCGGTTGAACCGTTCCGCTCTCGGGCGCGGGACGAACTCCCCTCTCCCGCGCGCGGGAGAGGGGCTGGGGGTGAGGACTTCTCTC
>JBBSNJ010000026.1:0-12101 GCA_038232775.1 Thermomicrobiales bacterium | reverse complement strand
GGCGATCTGCCGCGCCCGCGCCTCGCTCAGGCGCACCAGTAACGTGCCGATCCCATGCCCCTCGTGCTCGGGGTGGATGGAGCCGTCGGAGTCGGTCCGGACCTGCCCCCGTTGGCCGACGCTGGTGTAGGCGATGATCTCGGCCGCCGCGTTCTCGACGACCCAGGCGTCGCTGGCGAGGTCGATCTCCGCCCACTCGTCCCGGACATCCTCCAGGGAGGAGCCCGGTTCGCCGAACTCGGCGATGGTGAACGCGACTAGGAAATCGGCCACCCGCTGCAAGTCCGCTCGGGTCGGGTGCCGGACCGTGTAGCCGGGCGGTGGCGCGAGCACGGGATGATCGTTCTCCGTGGACACCGGAGGGTCGAGCGTCGGCGCCTCCCCCGAGGACGTGGGTGCCCAGACGGTGAGCGGCGCCCGTGCCGCCCGGTCAGTCGAGCTTGAAGTATTTGTAGGCTTCGACGAACTCGCCCTGGCCCTCGAAGCGGCCCGCCGTCTCCTGCGCCCACTCCCGCAACATCGGCGCCGGGTCCCAGTCGCCGAGCTGGCTGGCGTGGGCGCGGAGGGCGGCGAGTTTCGTCTCGAGGTGATTGGTGATGTCGATCGCGGTGTCGGGGTTCTTGGCACCCGCCAGGTAGACCTCCTTCACCTTGTGCGGCTCCAGCCCCTCCGCCAGTAGCTCGGGGAAGGTCATTCGGTCACGGGCGGCTGGGTAGACGGCGTCGAGGGTTGCCTCGCCGGCGGCGCGGTGGTCCGGGTGGTTGATGTAGCTCTGGTCGACGAAGCGGACCGTCGGGTCCTGGCAGACGACGACGTCCGGCTTCAGGCGGCGGACGACCCGGACCAGCTCGCGGCGGAGGGCGATGTCCGGCACCAGCATCGCGTCCGGGTAGCGGAGGAAGAGGACGTCGCACACGCCCAGGATGGCGCAGGCGGCGCGCTGCTCCGTCTCGCGGGTGGCGATGAGGTGCTCGCCGGTGACGGCCGGGTCGTCGCTCCCCTTGTCGCCGCTGGTCAGCAGGACGTAGGTGACTTCGTTCCCCTCCGCCGTCCAGCGGGCGACCGCCCCAGCGCAGATGAACTCGGCGTCGTCCGGGTGGGCCATGACGACGGCGATTCGCTTCGGCCCGGTCGGCTCCTCCGGCGCCGCCGCCTCCCGCGCCGCCTCGACCGCGCCGGCGTCGACCGCCGCCGCCGGCTGGCTCCCCGGTTCCTCTCGATCAACCGTTGGCTCGGACATCGACCTCGTTCCCCTTCCGCTCCGTCTTCCCGCGACCCGACCCCGGTGCGGGCCGCGTCGATCTCGTCTTGCTCTCGTCGGTGGCGCGTCTCCGGGGCGGCCGTTGGCCCCTCCCCGGGTCCGCCGTCAGGCTCCGGCGCCAAGCGGGGACGAGGCTGCCTCGTCCCCCGCCAGCTCCTTCTGGTAGACGACCCAGACCGGCTCCTTGCGGAACCCCATCGCCTCGTTGATCCGCAGCATCGGCCGGTTGAGGGTGTTGTTCCAGGTCCGGATCTGCCGCTTGCCGCGGTCGCGGGCGTACTCGACCGTTCGCAGTTTGAGCGCCATCGCCAGGCCGCGACCGCGGTAGGCCGGATGGACCCCGGTCAGCCCTTGGTGGATCACCGACGGGTCCCGCTCGCTGGAGTAGAGGTTGCTCAGGGCGACGTAGCGCCCGCCGTCCTTGGCCAGGAAGAAGCCGTCCGGCAGCCCGTCCGGACCCTCGACCTCGTTGGTCAGGAAGTAGTCGTAGGGGACGTCGGTGACCGGGTCGATCTCCGGCACGTCGCGCGAGCAGACCAGGAAGAGGTCGAAGATCGCCGTCAGCGCCGCGGGGTCGCGCGCCCGCTCCTCCGCCAGCGTGGAGAGGGTGATCCCCTGGGCCGCCACCCGCGCCGGGGCGCCGGCGAAGGGGGTGGGGTCGAAGGCGGCGACGTCGAGAATGGATTCCCAGGCACGTGCCCGCTCGACGAAGCCGCGCCGCTCGAGGAAGGCGCCCCCTGCCGGTTGCGACGCTTTGGCCTCGGCGCGGGCGGCGCGGGCGCCGCGCTCGATCAGCGTCCGCCGCAGCGCGTCGTAGAGGGCGGAGCCGGCGCCTCGGCGGCGGGCGTCGGGGTGGACGCCGATCGAGAAACCGTAGCGGTCGGGGTCGAACTGGTCGGGCATGTGGTGGAGGGTGCCCCAACCAGCGACCGCGCCGTCGGCCTCCTCGGCCAGGCAGCGCCGGAAGAAGTAGCGTTCGTGGTCCCAGGAGGCGTCCTGGTGCCGGAACTCGGCTTCGCCCCGGCCCAACTCGGGGTAGACCGCGTTGTCGAGTTCGACGAGTCGCGGGTAGTCCCGCTCGGCGAACGGGCGGACGTGCCAAGACATCGGGGCCTCCTCGGGGCGGCGCGGACGACGGCGCGACTATAGTGTACGAGTCGGCCACGGGGCCGAGCAGGCCCCCGCCGGGTCGGGGCGTCGAACGGGCGTGGCGCGTCGTCCTTGGGAGTCTTAGCCGCCGATGCGACCCGTTCCCCAGCAGCACCTCGATCCGCGGGCGCGGACCTTGTGGCGCCTCTCCGGCGCGATCGAGACGGCGACGGTGGCCGTGGTCGGCGCGGTCGTCGCTTTCGGCGTGCTCCGGTTCGGGCTCCTCCCGCGCTGGGTGGTCGGCGGGGTCTGGGCGGTGGTGGTGCTGGCTGCCGCCGCCGGCATCTGGCCGGTGCCCGATCTGCGCTGGCGGCGGTGGCGGTACGAGATCGGCGCGGCCGAGGTCGACCTCCAGTCGGGCTGGCTGACGGTCACCCGGACGCTGATCCCGATGACCCGCATCCAGCACGTCGATACCCGGCGTGGGCCGCTCCAGCGGCGGTTCGGCCTCGCCAGCGTCGTCCTCTACACGGCCGCCGGCCAGAACGAGATCCCGGCCCTCGCCGACGAGGTCGCCGCCGACGCCCGCGACCGGATCGCGGCCCTCGCGCGGGTGGCGGAGGATGTCTGATGGTGGGCTGTCGGCCGTCGGCTATCGGCCGTTAGCTATCGGCTAATGGCTTCCGGCGAAGACGGCGCCTCGCCCGTCCGCCGTCGGCGCTAGGTCGCCGATCAGCGAGGTGCAGAAGGCCGATAGCCGGTAGCCGACAGCCAACGGCCGACAGCCAACGGCCGACAGCCGATAGCGGAGCACCGATGGCCCCGTCTCGCCAGCACCCGGCTTGGATTTTCCTGAGCGCCGTCCAACAACTGCGGGGGCTGGCGATCCCGCTGCTCGTGCTGCTCGTCGGCGGTGGGCGGCGGGGGGAGGGCTGGTTCCTCGGGGTTGGAGCCCTGCTCGTCCTGTTCGGGTTGGTGGCGCGGGGGCTGGCCTGGTGGCAGTTCCGCTACGAGGTGAGCGAGCGCGAGCTGCGGGTCCGCTCCGGGCTGCTGGCCAAGCAGGAGCGGGTGGTGCCGTTGGAGCGGGTGCAGGCGGTCGACATCGACGAGACGCCGCTGCAGCGCCTGTTCGGGGTGGTCGGGGTGCGGGTCGAGACGGCGGCCGGCGGTGCCGGCGCCCCGGACGTCTCGCTGCAAGCGGTGACGCGGACCGAAGCGGAGCGGCTGCGGCAGCTCTTGGTCGCCGCCCGCCGCCCGGCCGCCGCGCCCACCCCGGACGTCGCGGATCCCGGACTCCCCGACGCGGCGCTCGGTCGCCCGGTGCCGTTCGGCGCCCAGGGGGAGCTGATCCGCCGCCTCTCCGGCGGCGAGTTGCTGGCGGCGGGGGCGACCTCGGGCCGGATCGGGCCGGCGCTGGCGATCTTCGGCGTCGCCTTCCAGCTGCTCGACGACGTGTTGCCGGAAGACTCGTGGGAGCGGGTCGTCACGTTCGTGCCGGGTTGGTCGATCCGGGGGGCGGTCGCCATCGCCTTGGTCGTTGGCGTCGGCGCCTGGCTGCTGGCGATCGGGAGCACGGTGCTGACCTTCGGCGGCTTCGAGCTGCGGCGGGACGGCGAGCGGCTGCTGGTCGCCCACGGCCTGCTCGACCGTCGCCGCCGCTCGATCCCGCTTGGTCGGATCCAGGCCGTCTCCGCCCAGGAGGGCTTGCTCCGCCGCCCGTTCGGTCTGGCCGCGCTCCGGTTCGAGAGCGCGGGCTACGGCCAGGACCGGGCCGAGTCGGGGATCCTCTGGCCGCTGCTGCGGCGGGATCAGGTCGACGACCTGCTGCGGCGGGCGGTCCCCGGCTACGCCGCGCCGCTCGTCGCCGGCGGGGCCGAGTTCGCCGGCCCGCCGCCGCGCGCCCGCGTCCGCTATTTGATGGCGGACGTCTGGCCGCTGCTCGGGACCGCCCTGCTCGCGCTGGCCGCGAGCATCCTCCTCCCGCGCTGGCTCGAGGCGACCTTCACGGGCGTCCGCGATCCCTTGCCCTGGCTCCGGCCCTGGTGGGGATTGGTGCCGCTGGCGTTGGTCCCGGTCGCGCTGCTGCAGGGGGCGGTGCGCTGGCGGGAGACAGGGTGGCGGCTCGATTCCGCCGGGCGCCTGGTCGTCCGCAACGGCGGGCTGGTGCGGGTGACGACGGTGGTCCCCCGCCGCCGGCTCCAGCGCCGGTGGGTCGACCAGAACCCCCTCCAGCGCCGGTCCGACCTGGCCTCCTTCGGCGGCGCGATCGCCTCCGGGCTGACGGGGGGCCGCCTCGGGCTCGACCACCTCGACGCCGGGCAGGCGTTCGAGCTGCTGGCACGGCTCGGACCCGACCCGTCCCCCGAGCCGGGGGCGCTCCTGGCCGAGACGGAAGGCGAGGTCCCCGACGCGCAGCCGCACACGGCGGAGCGCCCGTGAGCGGTGGACTCGTCTCGGCTCTTCGCTCCTCCGCGAAAGGCCGGACCCCGATGACCGACACCGCCGCCGCTATCCGCCGCTTGACCGAACGGGACGCGGCCGAGTTCTGGGCGCTCCGCCTGCGCGCTCTGCGCGACCATCCCGAGGCGTTCGGCCGCTCCTACGAGGAGTCGGTGCGCCTGTCCGGGGCCGCTGTCGTCGCCCGGTTCCGCGACGATTGGACGGAGCCGCACGGGGTCATGCTGGGGGCGATCGCCGGCGGCGCCCTGGTCGGGACCGCCGGCCTGCGCCGCCACGACCCGGAGCCCCAGCGCCACAAGGCGAAGGTAGGGCACGTCTACGTCGTTCCCGAGCACCGAGGGCGAGGGACGGCGCGGGCGCTGCTGGCGGCGGTGGTGGCAGAGGCGGCGGCGACGCCGGGGCTCGAGCAGGTGCAGCTGACGGTCGGGACCGAGAGCCAGGCCGCCCGTCGGCTCTACGTCGCCCTCGGCTTCGAGCCGTTCGGCGTCGAACGGCGCGCGCTCAAGCACGGCGGGCGGTACAGCGACGAGGAGCACATGGTGTTGTTCCTGCGCCGGGTCGGGAACGTCGAGGGCGAGCGGCCGGCGGAGGTCCGAGACTAAAGCCGAGTCGTGGGGTGTGTTGGCCGGAGAGAGGCCCTCACCCCCAGCCCCTCTCCCGCTGCGGCAGGAGAGGGGAGCCGCGCCGAGTTGCCAGAGCGCCACGTTTCATCCGGATTCCGTTTGATACGGAATCCGAGAAAATCCTTCGCCTTCCCGCGGCGGCAGCCGGCCCTCTCCCCTCGCACCTCTTCCGGTGCGGGGGACAGGGGCAAGGGGGAGGGTGGTCGAGGACCTCCAAGGGTTCCCCCGCGATCCACGCGGATTCCGTGTGACTCTGGGGTAGCCGACCATCGGGCGCGGTTGCAGGGTTGGGTACACTTCCCGACATAAGGATTGTGGTCTCTCCTCGACGATGGGACATCGCCGGGGCGGGTGGCTGGGCTGCAGAGGCAGCCGCGAAGGCAAAGGAAGCAACGAGATGGCAACGATAACCGAGCGGCCGCCCGGCCAGGGCGAGCTCTCCCGCGAGCGGGTGATCGAGGCGATCGGCGGGGTCCAGGAGCCGGAGATCGGCCGGAGCCTGGTCGAGCTGCGGATGGTCTCGCAGGTCGAGATCGAGGGGCGCGACGTCGCCCTCACGGTCGAGCTCCTGACGCCGCTGGCCCCCTACCGGGGGCGGCTGGAGGAGGAGTTGCGGGCGGCGGTGGCGTCGATCCCGGACGTCGGCCAGGTCGCCGTCCGGTTCACGACCAAGGTCCGGGCCAGCGGCAGCGGCAAGTCGGACGCCGACCCGATCAAGGGGGTTAAGAACACGATCGCGGTCGCCTCCGGCAAAGGAGGGGTCGGCAAGTCGACCGTGGCCGCCAACCTGGCGGTGACGCTGGCCCAGGCGGGGGCGAGCGTTGGGCTGCTCGACGCCGACGTCTACGGCCCGAGCATGCCGCTGATGATGGGCCAAACGAGCAAGCCGCTGGTGCGGGACGGCAAGATCGTCCCGGTCGAGGCCCACGGCGTCAAGGTGATGAGCATCGGCTTCCTGCTCGACCCGGAGAAGGCGCTGATCTGGCGGGGGCCGCTGGTCGCCCAGTTGATCAACCAGTTCCTGAACGACGTCGTCTGGGGCGAGCTCGACTACTTGGTGCTCGACCTGCCGCCGGGGACCGGCGACGTCCAGTTGACCCTGGTCCAGAAGATCCCGATCTCCGGCGCGGTGATCGTGACGACGCCGCAGGCGGTGGCGCTGGCCGACGCGGTCAAGGGGCTGCGGATGTTCCAGGAGGTGAAGACGACCGTCCTGGGGATCGTCGAGAACATGAGCGGCTTCGTCTGCCCCTGCTGCGGCGAGACGACCGACATCTTCGGCAGCGGCGGCGGCCAGCGCACCGCCGAGCAGTACGAAGTGCCGCTGCTGGGGACGATCCCGATCGAGCCGGCCGTCCGCGAAGGGGGCGACACGGGGCAGCCGGTGGTGGTGGGGCACCCGGAGTCGGCGACGGCGGCGTCGTTCCGGCACCTGGCGGAGCGGGTGGCGGCGCGGCTGGCGGTCGACGCCGCGACCAAGCCGCGGAAGCCGATGATTCGGCTGCTGCCGACGGGGGGGTAGCCGGCCGGGAGCAGCGTGGCCTTCCCATCGCCGGTTCGACCGCCGGCGGTTGGTTCCGGATCGGTCCTACGACGGCGAGGGGGAGGGGAGCGCCAGCGGGCGGACGATGCCGCGGGCGGCCAGGCTGCCGACGGCGAGCACGACGGCGATCGCGACCGCGATCGGCTCGACCCCGAAGAGGTCGGCGGCGATGCCGGCGAGGAGGGTCGGGACGAGGGCGCCGACGTTGCCGAGCAGGGCGGTGGTGGCGATCGTCTGGCCGCGGCGGAAGGCCGGGGTGTGCTTAAGCAGCATCGAGCGGGCGGTGACGCTGACGAGTGCGGAACAGAAACCGGACGGCACCGAGAGGAGCATCGCGACCAGGATCAGCGAGGGGACGCGGAGCAGGTCGGCCGCTTGGTCGAGCGGCAGCCGCACGTCCTCGACCAAGAAGCGGCGCAGCTCGTCGACGAAGCCGAGCGAGCCGACGCAGGCGGCGAAGCCGAGCAGCGCGGCCGTCACCACCCGCTGCTCGCCGACCAGGCGCCCGATCGCCGGCGCGAAGCGGAGGCCGACGACCAGACCGAGTGCCGCCGGGGCGAAGACGAAGACGGTGTTCTCGGCCGCCGTGTCGAGGACCCGCCGCAGGTAGAGCGGCATGATCACGACCAGGGCGCTCATCCCGATCCCGATCAAGACGTCGTTGATGAGAGCCTGGAAGGTGACGTAGTCGCCCCGCGCCCCGCTCCAGCCGTCGAGCAGCGTCGCCCGCAAGCTGAGCCGCCGGCGGGGAGCGCCGACGTGCTCGTCGAACCGGGGCAGCATCGCCGCCAGCCCGCCGGCGACGAAGAAGACGGCCGCGCAGACGGCGAAGAGGACCCGCGGCCCGGCCGTCTTTAGCAGGACCGGCGCCAGGATCACCAACCCGATCAATTGGGCGACCGTCAGCGCCAGGTTCGAGAGGGCCTGGGCCGAGGTGAAGCGGTCCGCGGGGACGAGGGTCGGCAGGGCCGAACTCTCCAGCGGCGAGTAGAACTGGTGAATCACCCAGAGACCTAGAGTGGCGGCGAAGATGCCGGTCAGCGACGGTTCCCACAGGACGAGGGTGACGACGAAGACGAAGCGGACGGCGTTGAGGGCGACCAGCAGCGGCCGCCGGGGGAGGCGGTCGGCGACGATCCCGCCGGGCAGCCCGAAAACGATCGAGGGGATGATCGAGCAGATGACGAAGAGGGAGTTGGCGGTCGCCGAGTCGGTGCGATCGGCCACGATCAGGAGGAAGGCGTAGAGGAGCGCGCCCTGGGCGATCTGGACCGAGAGCCGGCTGAGCCAGAAGATGCGGAACCGCTCTTCGCGCAGCAGCGGCGGCTGCGGCTGGTGGGGGACGCGGTGGCGGCGGTGCAGGAGCGGCAACCGCCCGGCGCGGCTCCTCCCCGCCTCGCCGGCCCCGGGGATGGCGACCAGCTCGGACTCGGGAGCGAGGGTCGGCGCGGTCGCGATCCCGAGCGGGGCGCCGGCGACGACCACGTCGGGCGTCGCCGGCACCGGTGGGGATGCTCCGGCCGCGGACGCCGCCGCCTCGGCCGCCGGCGCCGCGATCGGGCGAAGCACCGCCCGGCGAACGGCCCGGGGGTGACGGACGGGGCGGGCGGGGGTCCCGGCCGCGCGCGGGACCCGAGGCGCGCTGGACTTGGGGGAGCGGGCGACCGGAGTCGCCGGGTCGCGGCGGCCGGGGTCGGACAGGTTGGGGGTCGACACGCCGGGCTTCATCCTCCGACGGCGGCGCGGATCGGGGAGGCGGGGGCGGTGCGCGAGCGGCGGGCGGGCGCGGGCGGGAGCCGGTGCCGCCGCGGGTCGCGATAGGGTAGCGCGATCCGCGTGCCGCCGCGTCGGGTACCGCGCCGGGGAGCGCCCGGTCGACCGCTGGTCACGAGACGAGCGGCAGCGCATCCCGGATTTCGCCGAGGGAGGGGACGACGTCGAGCAGGGCGATCAGGAGGAGGAGGTCGCCGACCAGCAGCACCGCGAGCATCGCCGCCGGCCCGACCGGGCCGACCTGGCCCATGTAGCGCCCAAGGCCGAGGAAGTTGGCGCTGACGGCGACGAAGAGGAGCCAGGCGAGGGCGACGAAGAGGCCGCCGAGGAGGAGCGTGCGGCCGTAGGGGAGTTCGCGCCAGAGCAGGACGGCGAGGTTGAGGACGCCGAGCAGCATGCCGGGCAGCAGCAGCAGGGCGACCGAGGCCCAGATGCCCTGGGCGGTGCGACCGCCGGGGCCGCGGCGGGCCGGCCGCCGCTGGTGCGGCCAGACGCCTTCGACCGAGCCTTCGACCGACTGGATGGTGAAGACGAGGGCGACGCAGAGGGCGATCAACAGCCAGAGGCGGCCGTCGTCGAGCCGCAGCAGATCCCGCGCCTCGTCCCACGCCACGTCGCGTCCTCCCGTGCGCCCGCCGCGGCGCGGCCGTCGCCGGCGCCGATGGCGCAAGCATACCGAGCCGGGCGCGGCGGTGCCCACTCCTCCGTCCGCGGTGGGCGGAGGAGGCCGGGGCGGGCGACCGGGGGCGGCTGAGAGTGCCCGAAGAATCGGCCCGGAGAGGCTCCGCCGCCGCCGCTCGGCGGCGTTTCGGCGGTTGTCCGGGGCCTTCGGCGGATGATATACTTTGGGTCGCTTCCGCGACGGGGGCGTCCGAGCGCCGACCTAGCTCAGTTGGTAGAGCAGCTGTTTCGTAAACAGCAGGTCGCGGGTTCGAGTCCCGCGGTCGGCTCCCGCCGCCACCTGGCCCGGCCGGGGGAGGGCGAAGAAACGAAGGTCTTCCGCGCCGAAGTGGCGGAACCGGCAGACGCGCTACGTTCAGGGCGTAGTGAGCGCAAGCTCGTGGGAGTTCAAATCTCCCCTTCGGCACCGGACCTTCTGCGAGTTCCCTGGCGGGGCGAGGTGGCCGCCCGGCCGATGGTGGCCCGGCGGCTCACGGGCGCGGGACGTGGTACGTTTACAACCGAGGACGAGGGCAGGGAGGGCGGTCGCTGGCCCGGATCCGGGCCAGAGGAAAGTCCGGGCTGCGCAGAGCAGGGGTGCCCGGTGAAAGCCGGGGAGGCGTGGTCCTCCGATGGGGGGCGGCGTCGACAGTCCAGATCGGCGCGCGGTTCGCCGCGCGAGAGCAACAGAGACCAAGGCCGGCGGTCCGCCGTCCGGCGTGAAAAGGGCAATCCTCCCCGCAGCAATCTCCGATTCGGCCGCTTGCAGGTGGCTCGCCGAGGCCGGAAGTCGAGAGCAGCCGCCGAGGCGACGGAGCGGCCGGTCCCCTTTGGGGGCCGAGAGAGATGACCGCCACGAACAGAACCCGGCTTACTCCCCTGCCCCGTCCTTCCTCTTCGTGGTGCCTTTAGCTCAATCGGCAGAGCGCCGGTCTGTGGAACCGGAGGTTGCGGGATCGTGCCCCGTAAGGCACCCCTCACGAATTGGCGTATTTGAGCCAAAAAGAGACGCTCCGGGGAGAAGATTCCCCTGAGCGTCGCCGTTTCTACCCCAGACTTTACCCCAAAAGTTCCCGGCTACCTCACCAATGCCCGCTCCATCGCGTCGGCGGCTTCTTGGAACGCGGCCGGCGTCAAGTGGGACTAGGTGTCGGCCGTCGTGCTGAGCAGAAAGTGCCCCAGGACTTCCTGCACGATCTTGAGGGGCACCCCTTCGGCCAGGAGCAGGCTCGCCGCCGTGTGCCGGCAGGTGTGGAAGGGGCGGCGCCCGACCTTGGACTGAGCGAGCAGCCGGTGCCAGACCCGGATCACGTTCCGAGGGTCGAGCGGCGTGCCGATGGTCGAGGCGAAGACGTGGCCGGAGTCGCGCCACCGCTCGCCGGCGATCAGCCGCTCTTCGAGTTGCCGCACCCGGTGCGCGCGGAGGGCCGGGATCAGCGAGGCCGGCAGCCGCAGCGTGCGGCGGCTCTTCTCGGTCTTCGGCTCCTTGAGGATGAGATGACCGTCGATCCGCTGCAGGGCATGACGGATGTGCAGCCGGCCGCCGTCGAGGTCGCCGTCCTGCCAGCGGAGGCCGAGCGCCTCCCCCTGCCGGAGGCCGAGCGTCAGCGTCAGCCGAAAGAGCGCGGCGAGGCGGTCGGCCGGGACGCCGGCGGCGGGGTCGCCCTCGGCGACAGCGAGCACGGCGCGGGCGTCGGCCACGGCGAGGGTCACCACCTCCCCGGCCGCCTGCCGGTGCGGCTCGGTCAAGGCGGCGGCATTGTGGGCCAGCAGCCCCCAGCGCAACGCCTGATTGAGCGCGGTCCGCGGCACGGTGCGGCTATGGATGACGCGGCGGGGCCTGAGCCCGGGATCGTGATTCTCCCACACCCGAGTTACGGCCGGACGTCAAACACTAGACCTTGACAGGTTGTCCACTTTGTGCTAGGTATTCGACTATGGCTCCCTTAGGCGGGGCGACGTTGAAGGTGGACAAGGCGGTGCGTCGTGACCAGCCGGAACGTCGTGGCCGTTCTCGTGTTGCTTTGTGCCGGTTGGGTCAGTTTGAGTCCAACGCGCGCTTTGAGTCCAAACGCGCGCTCAGGAAGGCGTAGTTGACGCCACCCCGGATTCTCTATCGTCGAAGCTGGTAGACGATGAGGGTCCTAGCGCACTCCGAGAGCGAGAAAGCTTCGACTTCGCCGGGTTTAGTGGCCGCGCCTTGCGCCCAGAGGTAGCGAGCGGCGAGGTTCGTGGAAAGATGACTGTACGATATCAGCCACCGAATGGAACGGGACGTGATTACGTGCTGATTTCGGCGTGCGAGGACATTTTTCGGGACTTTGACAACTGCTTCGATCTCAGTCGATGGGATCCTTCCGGTGCGCACGGGCGTATAACCGTCCGATCCGCTGATGGTGATCGATGCGTTCCTGATGATCGGGACGGTGACCCCTTTTACAGCCGTGTAGAAGTATGGAGAGGTTTGGACCTCAAGGGCGCCGCCGAGAGTAATAATCGTGTCTTACCATACAATTGTAGTTGACTTCTTGAAGATGTTGCGCCTCGTTCACGCGAAGCTTGACGCCACGTGAGCGGGCGCGGAAGACCAGGAAGCTACCGAACCCATGCTACTAAGACCGCGGTTTTCTGGAAGGTGCTGCCGTCAAGTCCATCGTAGGAGCTAAATGTCATGCGAGGTGTGCTCGTGCTC
>JBBSNJ010000025.1:0-12133 GCA_038232775.1 Thermomicrobiales bacterium | reverse complement strand
GCTGCCGGCCCTGCGCGGCATCGCCGCTGGCAGCGCGCAGCGCCGGGACCTCGCCCGGCTGCGGGCCGCGCTCGTCCTCGCGGTCGGGGCCGCGCTGCTGCTGGCCGGGCTGGGCCGGTCGGACCCGCGGCTGGCGGCGCCGATGGTGCTGGTCGGCCTCGCCCTCGCGCTGCCGCCGCTGCGGCGCCTGCTGCCGGCCGGCACACTCCGCGCCGCGCCGGGGCTGCCGGCCGGGATCGCGACGATGGGCCTGCTCAACCTGGCCTTCTTCGGGATCGACGCCTTCGTGCCGCTGGCGCTGATCGAGGTCCGCGACCGCTCGATCAGTCTCGTCGGGCTGGCCCTGACCGCGACGACGATCACCTGGACCGCCGGCTCGTGGCTCCAGGCCCGCTTCTCCCCCCGCTCCAGCCGTCGGGTGCTGGTCCGCCTCGGGCTCGGCTCCCTCGCCCTCGGCAGCCTGCTGACCGCCGGCTTGCTGCTCCCTTGGTCGCCGGTGGGGCTGACGCCGCTGGCGCGGGCGGTCGCCGGGCTCGGCATGGGGCTTGCCTTCTCGACCCTCTCGCTCCTGGTCCTGGAGACGGCGCCGGCCGGCAAGGAAGGGGCGGCATCCTCCTCGCTCCAGCTCGTCAACGTCCTCGGCAGCGGCCTCGGGGCCGGGGCCGGCGGGGCGTTGGTCGGCCTCCTCGCCGCCGGCACCGCCGGGGACCCGGATGCGGCGGGACTGCGCCAGGCGCTGCTGATCCAGGACGGAGCGATGATCGCCGTCTTGGTCCTGGCCCTCCTGGTCGCCGGCCGGCTCCCGGCGCGCCCGCCTCGGGCTGGCGTCAGCGACAGCGAAGGACGATCTGAAGCGGCTTCGGTGGCGGGCGAGTAGCTGATCCCGTTCCCCCGACCCCGATCTCCGATGGAGGCTGGCGTTTTGGGTCGCTGAGGTGGGTCCGACATCGTCCGGGCGACGACTGCACCGCGGGCCGATCAACCGCCTCGGGACGGCCGGACAGCAGCCCAACGACGCCGGCGGCGCGCCGGTGGGCACCGGTGAGGAGCGGCCATTCGAGCGGGCGGCGAAACCCCGGCGCGCCGCGTGGCGGGTGGCGGCCCGGCACCGGGCTTGCGCTGGAAACGGTCGAGCGTGGCGCGTGCCACTTCGTCCAAAAAAGAGGAGGTCTGCCCGATGCTCTACCTCTGCGAGTTCGCCTGGTTCCCCGGCACCAAGCGGGAACAGGTCGCCACCCGCCTCGTCCAGCAGCACGACGCCGGCCGGAATCAACCGGACCGGATCAAGGGCTGGTACAACCTGGTCGGCGGCGGCGCCGGTTTCCTCCTGGTCGACTACGACGACCCGCGGGAGCTGACCGCCTTCCTGCAACCGTACATGGACCTGATGAGCTTCGACGTGCGGGCGATCACCGAGAACCGCTACGACGAGACGGTCGCCGAGATGCGGCAGGCGGCCGGGAGCGGCGGCTAGGCGCCGCCCCCGCCGCGGCGTTTGGGGAGAACTGACGTGCCACGGGGCTTGTGGGGGACCTACGCCCAACTCGCCGCCGGGATGATCATCTTCGGCAGCGGCACACCGGTCAGCAAACTGATCACCGACGCCTTCCCGGTCTTCCTCGCCTCCGGTCTGCGGATGCTGCTCGCGGCGGCAGTGCTGCTCCCGTTCGTGCTGCGCGGTCAGCAGCGGCACGATCTCGCCCAACTCGAGCGGCGCGACAAGCTCGTCCTCGCCCTGGTGGCGCTGGGCTGGTGGGGGGTGGGGACGATGGCGCTCGGCTCCGTCCTCTGGCACCGGGGCGTCGAGCGCGTCTCGGGGAGCACGGCTGCGGGGTTCAGGGGGGTGATGCCGGTCAGCGCGCTGGTCCTCTCCTACCTCCTCCTCGGCGAACCGTTCGTCTGGGTCCACCTGGCCGGGTTCGCCATCGTCCTCGCCAGCGTCGGCCTGATCGCTTGGGCGCACGCCAGCCAATCCTGCGACCAGGAGACGGATGAAGCGAGCGGCTCGGAGCGCGCAACGCGAGCGGGAACCGGGGTCGAGCGGGGCGCGACGGGCCGCGGCTCGACCTCGGCCGCCGATTGAGCGGGCTAGCCGAGCAGGCGGAGGGGCGGATGCCGCCGCCGTTCCGCGACCGCCGCGACGCCGGCCGCCGGTTGGCCGCCGACCTCGGCGCCTACGCCGGCGGGGCAAACGTTCTCGTGCTCGCGCTGCCCCGCGGCGGCGTCCCGGTCGGCTTCGAGGTGGCCGAGGCGCTCGCCGCCCCGCTCGACGTCTTCCTCGTCCGCAAGCTGGGCGTCCCCGGCCGCGAGGAGCTGGCGATGGGGGCGATCGCCTCCGCCGACGTCCGCGTCCTGAACCATGCGGTGATCGAGGAACTCGGCATCTCGGCGGCGGTCGTCGACGGAGTGGTCGCCGACGAGCGGCGAGAGCTGGCGCGGCGCGAGCGACTCTACCGCGGCATCCGCCCCGCTCCGGTCGTCGCCGGGGAGACGGTCATCGTCGTCGACGACGGGCTGGCGACCGGCTCGACGATGCGCGCCGCCGTCGAGGCGTTGCGCCAGCGGGACCCGGTCCGGATCGTGGCGGCGGTGCCGGTCGGAGCGCCGGTGATCTGCGAGGCGGTCGGGGAGGTCGTCGACGAGACGGTCTGCGCGGTGAAGCCCGATCCGTTCTGGGCCGTCGGCCTCTGTTACGACGACTTCGCCCCGACCAGCGACGAGGAGGGGCGCGAACTCCCCCGCCGCGCCGAGGAGCGGCGGTCGGCCGCCCCGGCTCCGGCGCGAGTGGCTGGGGCGGTTGGGGCCGCGAGCGACCCCCTGGTTGCCGCGGTGGAAGGCGCCGCCCGACCGCTGACCGGCGTGGCGGCGGACGACGACGCGCTGCTGGAGCTGATCGGGGACGCCCGCTACGTCCTCGTCGGCGAAGCGTCCCACGGCACCGCCGAGTTCTATCGGGAGCGGGCTGAGCTCACGAAGCGGTTGATCCAGGAGCGGGGGGTCACCGCGGTCGCGTTCGAGGCCGACTGGCCGGACGCCTACCGCGTCAACCGCTTCGTCCGCGGCGCGGGCGACGACGCCGACGCCGAAGCGGCGCTGGCCGACTTCCAACGCTTCCCCCAATGGATGTGGCGCAATCGCGTCGTCCTGGACTTCGTCGCCTGGCTGCGGGAGCACAACGATGGGCTGCCGCCGGGGACGCCGCGGACCGGCTTCTACGGCTTGGATCTCTACCGCCTGCAGGCCTCGAGCGAGGCCGTCGTCGGCTACCTCGATCTGGTCGATCCGGAGGCGGCCGCTCGGGCGCGCCGCCGCTACGGCTGCTTCGACCACTTCGGCGACGATGCCCAGCTCTACGGCTACGCGACGAGCCTGGGGGCGGTCGAGCCGTGCGAAGACGAGGTGGTTAACCAACTCCTCGAACTCCAGCGCCGGGCGGCCGAGCTGGCCAACCGGGACGGCCGGGTGGCGGAGGACGAATTTTTCTACGCCGAGCAGAACGCCCGTCTGGCCAAGAACGCCGAAGCCTACTACCGAGCCATGTTCCGCGGCCGCGTCTCCTCCTGGAACCTGCGCGATCGCCACATGGCGGAGACGCTCCACGCCCTGGTCCAGCATCTCGACCGCCGCGGTGGTCGGACCAAGGCGGTGGTCTGGGCCCACAACTCGCACCTCGGCGACGCTCGGGCGACGCAGATGGGCGCCGGCGGCGAGTTCAATCTCGGCCAACTCGCCCGCGAGCGGTGGGGCGATCAGGCACGGCTCATCGGCTTCAGCACCTACGGCGGGACGGTGACGGCCGCCCCCGACTGGGGCGAACCGGCCGAGCGAAATCGGGTCCGGCCGGGCCTGCCGGGCTCCTACGAGGCGCTCTTCCACGAGGTCGCCGCGGCCGGAGCGGGGCCACGGTTCTGGCTCGGGCTCCGCGAGGGGGCGGCGGCCGACCGGCTGCGGGAGCCGCGGTTGGAGCGGGCGATCGGGGTGATCTACCGGCCGGAGACGGAGCGCTTCAGCCACTACTTCGACGCCCGGTTGGCCGACCAGTTCGACGCCCTGCTCCACCTCGACGAGACGAGCGCCGTCGAGCCCTTGGAGCGGACCGCTGGCTGGGAGTCGGGCGAGGCGCCGGAGACGTTCCCGAGCGCCGTCTGACCGCGACCGGCGAGACGCCGCGGGCTGTCGAGCCGGCCGCCGCTCCCCCGACCCGAGCGTGCGGCCGGGGCGTTTGACACGGCGGCGAGACACGAGTAGCTTGGACGCCAGAATCGAAGATCGCCGCAACGGGAGCTCGGGGAGCCGGGCTGAGAGGGTGGCCCGCCGCGAGACGCGGCCCGCTGCCGACCGTCGAACCTGATCGGGGTAATGCCCGCGCAGGGATGATGCTCACGCCCTCCTCCGCGCACCGTCGGTCTCCGCCGGTGCGCTTTTCGTTGCCCCGGCGCGGGCGCGGGATCGGCACGTCGGAGCCGCCCTCGCCGCCCGTGCCCGACCACGGAGGGATTTGTGATGCTTTCCATCGACGCGCCGCTAACCATCGCCGGCAGGACCTTCGACAGCCGGCTGCTGCTCGGCACCGGCAAGTACCGCTCACGGGAGGAGATGCGGTCCGCCGTCGCCGCCTCCGGCGCCGAGATCGTCACCGTCGCGCTGCGGCGGATCGACTTCGACGACCCCGCCAGCCGGTCCATACTGGAGGACATCGACCCGAGCCGCCATGTGATCCTGCCGAACACCGCCGGCTGCCAGACGGCGGAGGAGGCGGTGCGGATCGCGCGGATGGCGCGGGCGATGGAGCTGGGCGACTGGGTCAAGCTCGAGGTCATCCCCGACCCCCGGTACCTGCTGCCCGACCCGATCGACACCCTCGAGGCGGCGCGGACGCTGATCGCCGAGGGCTTCGCGGTCCTCCCCTACATCGGGGCCGATCCGGTCCTCGCCCGTCGCCTCGAGGAGCTGGGCACGGCGACGGTGATGCCGCTCGGCTCGCCGATCGGCTCGGGCCAAGGCGTGGTCAACCTGGAGGCGATCAAGATCATCGTCGAGCAGGCGAACGTCCCCGTGGTCGTCGACGCCGGGATCGGCGCTCCCTCCGACGCCGCGATCGCGATGGAGCACGGCGCCGACGCCTGTCTCGTCAACACCGCCATCGCCCTGGCTGAGGACCCGGCCTTGATGGCGGAGGCGATCGCCGAGGGGGTGAGCGCCGGGCGCAAGGCGTATCTGGCCGGTAGGATCCCGCGCCGCGCCTACGCGTCGGCCAGCAGCCCGCTCGCCGGCGTCGTCGGCGCGGCCTGAACGTGGCTGCCCCCCGCTTGATGCTCGTGACCGACCGGCGCCGTGCGCGATGGGCGCTGCCCGAGCTCGTCGCCGCGGCGGTGGCCGGAGGCGTCGACGCCGTCCAAGTCCGGGAGCGGAATCTCGGTGCCGAGGAACTGGCCGTCCTGTCGCGGCGGCTGCGGGAGGTGATCGCGGGGCGGGCAGCGCTGCTGGTGAACGATGAGCCGCGGCTCGCGGTCGCGTTGGAACTCGGGCTCCACCTCCCCGACCGCGGCGTCGACCTGGCTCAGGCACGGCGGTGGATCGGGGGGGAACGGCTCCTCGGCCGCTCTGTCCACTCGGCCGCCGCGGCAGCAGCCTCGGGGGCAGTCGACTACGTGCTCGCCGGGCACGTCTTCGCCACGCCGAGCAAACCGGGGCGGGCACCCATCGGGCTGACCGGCCTACATCGGATCACCGCCGCCGCGCCGGTGTCGGTCCTCGCCGTCGGGGGGATCACGGCGGAGAGGATCCCGGCCGTGCTGCGGGCCGGCGCCGTCGGGGTGGCGGTGATCGGCGCCATCGCCGACGCCACGGACCCGGAGCGCGCGGCGGCGGCGCTGTGGGCGGCTATCGACGAGAGCTTGGAGGACGATATGCCGAGCGTACAGACCGACTCGACCGCGCGCGGAAGCATAGAGATCTTGGCCAACGGCAAGCCAGCCAAGGTAGCCCCCGGCATCTCCCTCGCCGCCTTCCTGGCCGGCAAGGGGCTGACGGCGGGGATGGCGATCGTCGAGCGCAACGGCGAGATCGTGGACCGGACCGCCTACGCCGCGACCGTCTTGGCCCCCGGCGACCAGTTGGAGGTCGTTCACGCGGTCGGCGGCGGTTGAGGCGGCGAGCGCCCGGCCCTTCGAGGACGCGGTGCCTTCCTCGACGTCCATCAGACGAGTCCCGCCGAGCCGCCGGAAGGATGGGCGGCGGGAACGTGGACGAGGTGCCGGACGCGCTTTGGGCGCCCATTGAAGAAGAGATTTCTGCTGGGCTCCCGCGGCGAGCCGTCCCGGTCGCCCGGGGAAATGGTTAGGCGATGCTCAAAAGTGGTTGACGCTTGGGGACGCTCACCTTCGGTTGGAACGTGGGGTCGGCGGCGCTGGCCCTCACCCCCCGCCCCCTTTCCCCCTGCGGCAGGAGAGGGGGAGACGGAGCCCGAGACATCAGCCGAAGCTGGGATGATACGGAAATCGGTAGAATTGTTCCGCGCTCGCTCGATCAACGCTCTCCCCTCTCCCGCTGCGGCGGGAGAGGGGAGCCTTGCCGCCAGAGCGCCACCGTTCAACCGGATTCCGTATCAAGCCCCGCGTACCAGACGTGGGATAATCGTCGGCACCCCTCTGCCGGTGGCAGAGCCCTTGCACGCCCACCGCAGGCGCCCCGCGCTTTCGGGTCGGGCGCCCGAACGACGTTCCGCCACTGATCCCCACTCGTAGGAGGTTCCGCCTTGGCCGTCGCCGCCCCCTCCCGCCCCGACACCGAACTCGAAACTCTGGCGATCAACACGATCCGAACTCTCTCGATCGACGCCGTCCAGCAGGCCAACTCGGGCCACCCCGGGCTGCCGCTGGGCGCGGCGGCGATGGCCTACGTCATCTGGCACGACGAGCTGAAGCACAACCCGCGCGATCCGCTCTGGCCCGACCGCGACCGCTTCGTCCTCTCGGCCGGTCACGGCTCGGCCCTCCTCTACTCCCTGCTCCACCTGACCGGCTACGACCTCCCCCTGGCGGAGGTCAAGCGGTTCCGCCAGCTCGGCTCGATGACGCCGGGGCACCCCGAGCGGGGCGACACCCCCGGCGTCGAGGTGACGACCGGACCGCTCGGGCAGGGGTTCGGGACCGGGGTCGGGCTGGCGATGGCCGAGGCGTTCCTGGCCGCCCGCTACAACCGGCCGGGGCACGCGATCGTCGACCACCGGACCTACGGGATCGTCTCCGACGGCGACATCATGGAGGGGGTGGCGGCCGAGGCGGCGTCGCTGGCCGGGCACCTCGGCCTCGGCAAGCTGATCTACCTCTACGACCAGAACCAGATCACCCTCGCCGGCACCAGCGGCGTCTCCTTCTCCGAGGACGTGCCGCGACGGTTCGAGGCCGTCGGCTGGCAGACGATCGCCGTCGATGGGATGGACCCGGACGACGTGCGGCGCGGTCTGGCGGCGGCCCAGGCGGAGACGGACAAGCCCTCCCTCCTCTGCTGCCGGACGACGATTGGCTTCGCTTCGCCCAAGGCCGGCACCTTCGGCGCCCACGGCGCGCCGCTCGGCCCGGACGGCGTGCGCGCCACCAAGGAGGCCCTCGGCTGGCCGACCGAGCCGGCCTTCTACGTGCCGGACGCGGCGGCCGAGCACCTCGGGGAGGCGGTTGCCAAGGGCGAGGCCACCCAGGGCGAATGGCAGTCCCAGTTCGAGGCCTACGCCGAGGCCTTCCCCGAGGAAGCGGCCGAGTTCACCCGCGCCCTGGCCGGCGAGCTGCCGGCGGGGTGGGACGCCGACCTGCCGAGCTGGGAGGAGGGCGCGAAGCCGATCGCGACCCGCAAGGCGTCGGGCGAGACGATCACGAAGTTCTGGTCGAAGGTTCCGACCTTCGTCGGTGGCTCGGCTGATCTCAACCCCTCGACCAACACCGCGATGAAGGGGGGCGGCGACTTCGAGCGGCCGGACGGGGTCCCCGATCCCGACCAGCAGCAGGGCCTGCTCGGCGGCGGCTGGGACTATGCCGGCCGCAACGTCCACTTCGGCATCCGCGAGCACGCGATGGGAGCCGCCGTCAACGGGATGGCCGCCCACGGCGGGCTGATCCCGTTCGGCTCGACCTTCCTCGTCTTCTCCGACTACATGCGGCCCGCCGTCCGCCTCTCGGCCCTGTCGCACCTCGGCGCGGTCTGGGTCTTCACCCACGACAGCATCGCCGTCGGCGAGGACGGACCGACCCACGAGCCGGTCGAGCAGGTGATGTCGCTGCGGCTGATCCCGCACCTGACGGTGTTCCGCCCGGCCGACGCCAACGAGACGGTCGAGGCCTGGCGGGTCGCCCTGACCAAGCGCGACAGTCCGACCGCGCTGATCCTGAGCCGGCAGGACCTCGGCGTCCTCGACCGCTCGCGGGCAGAGGGGAGCGCGGCCCAGGGCGGCTACGTCTTGGTCGACGCCGACGACGGGAAGCCGGACGTCGTCTTCCTGGCGGCCGGCTCCGAGGTCGAGCTGGCGGTGATGGCCCGCGACGTCCTGGCCGAGCACGGCCTCGGGGCGCGGGTCGTCAGCCTGCCGAGCTGGGAGCTGTTCGAGGCGCAGGGGGCCGACTACCGGGAGCGGGTGCTCGGACCGGCCGGCACGCCGCGCGTCTCGGTCGAGGCCGGCGTCACGACCGGCTGGCAGCGCTACACCGGGGCCGACGGGGCGCAGGTCGGGATCGACCGCTTCGGGGCGTCGGGCGCCGGCTCCGAGGTGTTGGAGAAGTTCGGATTCACCAAGGAGCACGTCGCGGCGGTGGCGCTGCACCTGCTCGGCCGCCAGGAGCTGGCGGCCAAGGTCGACGAGCGGTTCGGCGGCGACACGGCCGGCGAGGAGGCGACGGGGGCCGAAGGGCACTCGTAGGACGGCAGACGGGAGTTGCCAGTTGCCAGTTGCCAGTTGCCCGAGGATCGTCGCCTAACGCCTAACGCCTAACGACACACTGGAGGTGACACGATGGACCAGCGCAATGGTCAGCACGACAACCCGGTTCGGGCGCTTCTGGCCGAGGGGCAGAGCGTTTGGCAGGACGACATCAGCCGCCAGATGCTCCAAGACGGGGAGCTACGGCGGGCGGTCGAGGAGGTCGGTATCCGCGGCCTGACCTCGAACCCGACGATCTTCGAGAAGGCGATCGCCGGCGGCACTGCCTACGACGAGGACGTCGCCCGCCTGCTGCGCGAGGGCCGCAGCGCCCAGGAGATCTTCGAGGCGGTCGCCACCGACGACATCCGGGAGGCCTGCGACCGCTTCACCGCGATCTACCAAGAGACCGACGGCCGCGACGGCTTCTGCTCGATCGAGGTCTCGCCGGGGGCGGCGCGCGACGCCGAGCTGACGCGGCGGGAGGCCCGCCAGCTCTGGACGATGGTCGACCGGCCGAATCTGATGGTCAAGATCCCCGGCACGCTCGAAGGGGCGGCGGTGATCCAGGAGATGCTGGCGCTCGGGATCAACATCAACGTCACCCTCCTCTTTTCGATCGAGAGCTACGAGCGGGTGGCGAACGCCTTCGTCGCCGCCCTCGAGCAGCGCCAGGCCGCCAACGACCCGATCGACCGGGTCTCGTCGGTGGCGTCCTTCTTCGTCAGCCGGGTCGACGTGCTGGTCGACAAGCTCCTCGACGAGAAGATCGCGTCGGCCGGCGGCGGCGCGGCCAAGGAGCGGCTCGAGGGCCTGAAGGGCAAGGCCGCGGTCGCCAACGCGAAGCTCGCCTACCAGAAGTTCGAGGAGATTTTCGAGGGCGAGCGGTTCGCGCCGCTGCGGGCGGCCGGAGCCCAGGTGCAGCGCCCGCTGTGGGCCAGCACCGGGGTCAAGAACCCGGCCTACCGCGACACGATCTACGTCGAGGAGCTGATCGCCCCCCACACGGTCAACACGATGCCGCGGCCGTTGATCGAGGCGTTCCTCGACCACGGCATCGTCGCCCGCACCGCCGACCAAGGGCTGGACGAGGCGCGGCGGGTGATGGCCGACCTGGCCGAAGTCGGGATCGACGTGAAGGCGGTCACCGACCAGCTCGAAGAGGAGGGGATCGCCTCCTTCGTCAAGAGCTACGACGCCCTGATCGCCGGGGTCGCGGCGAAGAAGGAGCAGATGGCGGAGGTGGTCGGGGCGCGGTAGTGGGACGGAGCAGTCCCCAAGGGCCGCGACGGCCCTCGTCTTCGTCGAATCCAGACCGGGCCGGTCGTGCCGGATCGACCGGCCCTGCCTGGAGGCGGGCTACGGCTTGAAGATGTCGTGGGAACCGAAGCGAGGCCAAACGACGTGAGGATCATTCGGCCGGATCGAGCGGCCGTACCGGAAGAGAGCTCGGCCATCTCCGGCCCACGTCATCTCCCAAGCGCCTGGAATTTGGTGAAAGCGCTTCACGCGAAGGCTTTATCGGACATCCCCGGTGCTCAAGTCGTGGACGAGTTTTCGCACCGCGGCCTTGAACGCTTCGCGATCGGCCGGCGAGAGATCACGCCAATCGGTCAAGAACTCGTCGGTTTCATCGTGGGTCGGCATTAGGTTCGTCGCGAGCATTGAAAGCCGCGAAAAACTCCTCGGTCGAGGCGTAGAACTGAGTTCGCCCGGCCGCGACGTCGGCCGCGGCCCGTGCTAAGGACTCACGCCAGTCCGGCCCCCAGAACGCCTCGGCCTCCTCGTCGGTCACGATCGGGGTGATGGTGAGGCCGACGAGCGCCGGGTCGAGCTGGACCGAGTCGCCCGGTTCGAGCCCGAACGCGTCGCAGACCGCCGGCGGCAAGAGCAGGCTGCCGTCGTCACCGACCCGAAGATGGACCGCGGGCGGTGGCGATTCCCGGTCGCTCTCGGTCGTCGGCTCGATCGCTGGCACGGTCATGGCTGGCACCTCCAGCCCGATTATCGGTGCCGCCCCGATCGTCGTCCTGGTGGCGGAGCGACGACGAACTGGCACAGCCCGTGCATCGCTGAGGTTGGAGGGTGCCGGCCCCGAGGCCGATTGGTGGGGCCAGCAAGCCAACGAGCGCGAACGACGACCGAGAGCAGAATCGGGAGCCCCATGACCGAGCAGCGCCACACCGACCCGTCCACCCCGCCGGTCCGGGTCGCCGTCGTCGGCACCGGGCACGTCGGGGCGACCTACGCCTACGCCCTCCTCTTCAGCGGTCTGGCGGCCGAGATCGTCCTGATCAACCGGAGCCGGGAGAGCGCCGAGGGGGAGGCGATGGACCTCACCCACGCCGTCCCCTTCGCCCAGCCGGCCCGGATCTGGGCCGGCGACTACGCCGACTGCGCCGGCGCCGCCCTGGTCGCGCTGACGGCCGGGGGGCCGAAGGGGGACGCGCCCGACCGCCTGGCCCTGGTCGAGCAGAACGGCAAAATCTTCGGCGAGATCGTGCCGGAGGTGGCCCGATACGCCCCGGACGCCGTCCTCCTTGTCTCCGCCAACCCGGTCGATGTCCTGACCTACGCCGCCTGGCGCGCCTCCGGCTTCCCGCGAGAGCGGGTGATCGGGTCGGGCACGATCCTCGACACCGCCCGCCTCCGGGCGCAGCTCGGGGAGCGGCTCGGGGTCGATCCGCGCGACGTCCGCGTTGACGTCATCGGCGAGCACGGCGAGAGCCAGGTCGCCCTCTGGAGCGGTGCCGAGGTCGGCGGCGTCTCGCTCGACCGCTTCGCCGCCGCGGTCGGGGTGCCGCTCGGCGACGCGGAGCGGGAGACGATCGCGCGCGCGACACGGCAGGCGGGGCCGGCGATCGCCGAGCGCAAGGGCGCCACCTACTACGGGGTCGCGGCCGGGATGCTCCGGATCACGGAGGCGGTGCTGCGCGACGAGCGCTCGCTCTTGACCGTCTCGTCGGTGGTCGCCGGGTTCGATCCCGAGATCGACGGCGTCGCGCTCAGCCTGCCGGCGGTGGTCGGGCGGGGCGGGGTGGAGCGGGTCATGGCGCCGGCGATGGCCGAAGGGGAGCTGGCGGCGGTCCGCCGCTCGGGGGCAGTGCTGCGCGAGGCGCAGGCGGCGCTGCCGGGCGGGTAGCGGGTCGCGAGCGACAGCCCAGCGGCGACGATCAATGCGGCAACTGCCTACGACGGCCGCTCGATCGCGCGGCGGGCAGCGCG
>JBBSNJ010000024.1:0-12362 GCA_038232775.1 Thermomicrobiales bacterium | reverse complement strand
CGTCGGAGAGGATCGCCACGCGGCCGAGCCGGCGCAGGTGGGCGATCGCCGCCAGGGTGCCTGGGAAGAGAAACTGATCGTAGGGGAACGTCATCAGTAGATCGGCGAGCGCGAAGCGCCGCTCCCGCCGGTCGCCGTCGGCCTCCCCGCCGCCGAGACCGACCTCGGCCTCGAACCGGGTCAGGGTCAAGGGGATGTTGACCATGCCCCGCTCCCGCCGGACCGCCTCGTACAGCTCCCAGAACCGCGCCTCCGGCTCGGGGCCGAGGAGGTCGCGGAGGCAGGCAGCCAGCTCGGTCTTGGCCCCGTCGTTGTCGAGCAGGGTGTTGTCGACGTCGAGCAGGAAGGTCAGTCGTGGCTCCGTCATGGTCCTCCACCGGCCGGTCTCCCGGCGACCGCTCTCCCACCCCGTCCCGCCGCCGGTCGGTGCGTGACGGCGGGGCGGCCGCCGGCGCGAGAGCGTCGCCGTGCCCGCCCCGCCGCGGAATCGATCGTTTTCGTCCGCAGCGGCCCGCGCCCGCGACGAGCGCGGAACGCCCCGTTCGCGGCCGGACCCTAAACGGGCACCACCAAGTTCTTGAGCACGTCGCCGGAGAGGGCGGCCTCCATCGCCCGCCCGAAGTGGGTGACCGGGAAACGGTCGGCGAGGAGAGCGTCGACGTCGACGTCGCCGTCGGCCAGGGCCTGGATCGTCTTCGGATAGCAGAAGGGGCCGAGGTGGCTGCCGTGGACGTTCAGCTCCTTGGTGTCGCCGATGATCGTCCAGTTGACCGTAGCCGGCTCGATGAAGACGCTGAACTCGACGAAGGTGCCGAGCTTGCGGATCATCTGCAACCCCTGGTTCACCCCGGCCGGGTTGCCGCTGGCCTCGATGTAGACGTCGCAGCCGTACCCCTCGGTCAGGTCGCGCACCTGCTGAACCGCGTCCTCCTCGAGCACATTGATCGCCGCGTCGGCCCCGAACCGGCGGGCAAGGTCGAGCCGGTACGGCTTGGTGTCGAGCGCGATCAGTTGCCCCGGCTGGCTCAGCTTGGCGATCTGGAGCATGCAGAGGCCAATGTTGCCGACGCCGCCGATCACGACCGTGTCGCCCGGCTTGATCTCGCCCCGATCGACCGCGTGCCAGGCGCAGGCCATCGGCTCGATGTAGGCGGCCTGGCCGTCGCTGAGTGACTCCGGTACCTTGTGGATGCGGGCGTTGGCGGGATAGCGGTTGTACTTCGCCATGCCGCCGCCCAGAAAATCCTTGAAGCCGAAGATGTTGTGGACCTGGCACATCCAGTACTGGTCGTTGCGGCAGAAGCGGCATTCGCCGCACGGCACGATCTGCTCGGCGACGACCCGATCGCCGACCCGGAGTCCGTGCCGCTCAGCCGCTCCCTCACCCAGGGCGGCGACCCGGCCGGCGTACTCGTGGCCGGTCACGGTCGGCCCCTCGACGTAGCCACCGCCCAGCTTCCCCTCTTTGCCCCAGAAGAGCTCGGCGCCGAGGAAACACTTCATGTCCGAGGCGCAGATGCCGCAGGCGCCGACCTCGATCAGGACCTCCCCCGGTCCCGGCCGCGGCACCGGCACCTCCTCCACCCGGTAGTCCTTCGGCCCGTGGATCACCACCGCCGTCATCGTCTCGTCCACGACCCTGCTCCTTCTATATGACACGGATACGGTGACACGGGCGGTCTGTCCCCGCCATGAAAGCACTTCACGCCCCTCGCTGCCAACCGCCAACTGGCTGGAGAATGCTCGGTGCCGAGGTCCGCCGCCAACCCCCGTCGATCCCGCCGAGAGGATCTCCCCGGTCCCTCCGGCGTAGCGGGAGGGCGACCGCGTTCTGCCCGGTCGCTTGGGGAGCGATCCAGAGGCGATGCTACGATGATCCACCATCGGCGTTCGGCCGGAGCGGCCCGCCGAGCGCGGCGCGTCCGCTCAGCCCGCGCCGAGAGACCGGCGTTCGGACCTCCGTCGCGGCGGAAGAGAAGAGGGCGTCCCCGATGGCCACCACGACGAAACGCTGGACGGTGGCGGACTTCGAGCAATTGCCGGACGACGGCTACCGCTACGCGTTGATCCGGGGGGTGCTCTCCCGCAAGCCACCGACCAAACCGCGGCATGGCCGAACGATGGGGACGGTCACCTCGCTCGTGCGCAATTTCGTCGTCGAGCACAATCTCGGCGTCGTCCACGATCAGAGCGGGTTCGTGCTCGAGAACGATCCGGACGTCTTGCTCGGCCCCGATCTCGCGTTCGTCCGCGCCGACCGCGTCCCCGCGAACGAAGACGAGTATCCCCAACTCGCCCCCGATCTCGTTGTTCTAGTCATCTCCCCGTCCGAGACCGGCCCCTCGGTCGAGGAGACGACGGAGCTCTACCTCCAAGCCGGCGTCCGGATGGTGCTGACGCTGGATCCCCGGCGCCGGACCCTCCGCGTCCGCCGACCCAACGGCACCAACCAGCTGCTGGCAGAGGCGGATGCGTTCGACGGCAAGGACGTGCTGCCCGGTTTCCGGCTGCCGGTGGCGCACCTTTTCGCCTGAGCGCGACCGTCTGGACCGAGCGAGCCGTCAGCGTGTCGGCGTCAGCGTCAGGCGCTTGACAGCGACTACCCCCGCCGATAGCATCGGCTCCCCGCTCGCCTGGGCTAGGGGGCGATGGCCATCACGGCCCGCAGGGCTACCATGACTCCCCCACCTCGCGGGGGTTGGGATGTTCGCAGCGCAGCGAAGGGACAACAACGGCGATGGACGCTCAACCGATTTCTCGATTCCGCAACCGCTTGGCGAGCGACGGGCTCGACCGCCGCCGTCTCCTCCAGCGGGGGGGCCGCGCTCGGCCTCGGCGCGCCGGCCCTGGCCGCCCTCCTCGGCGCCCGACGGACCGCGGCGCAGGACCAAACGACCGTCAACTTCCTGCATTCGATTCCGCCCGAGACCGAGCAGTTCTGGCGGGACAACCTCCTCCCGGCCTTCCTCGACGCCAACCCCGGTTGCCTGATCGAGGCCCAGAACTACGGCACCGAGAACCCGACCACGATCCGCACCCGCGTCCAGGCCGGCGGCGACGGCGCCCCCACCATGGCCTGGCTTGCCTCCGCCGAGCAGGGGGTCTACACCCAAGCGGAGCTGCTAGCCGATGTCCCGGCCTTCCTCGACGAGCGCCCCCAGCTCCGCGACAACATCATCCCCCTGATCCTCGACGTCTCCTCCTACGATGGAGCCGTCCGCACCCTCCCTTGGACGACGAACAACCTGGCGATCTGGGTCAACGTCGATGCCTTCGAGGAGGCCGGCGTCCCGATTCCCTCCAAGAACCCGGAAGAGACCTGGACCTGGGAGGAGTTCGCGGCGGCGGCGGCGGCGACCACCAAGGGGGACGAGCGCAAAGGCTTCCTGATGACCTTCGGCAGCGGCTGGGACACCTGGGCCTTCCACGCCTGGCTGGCCCAGGCGGGCGGCACCTTCCTCCAAGAGGACGGCACCCCCGGCTTCGCCAGCGCCGAGGGGGTCGAGGCGATGACCTTCCTCAAGAGCTTGGTCGACGCCGGCGCCACCGCCTTCTCCGAGCCGGGCCAGGGGGCCGATGCCGGCGCCTGGTATTCGGGCCGGGTGGCGATGACCTTGAATGGTCCGTGGAACGCCCCAGCGCTGCGCGAGTTCGACGATTTCCGGTTCGATGTCGTTCCCTACCCGCGGAACGTCCAACCCGCCACCAACCTCGGCGGCAACCAGCTCTATATCTTCAACACCGGCAGCGAGGCCGCCATCGACTGCGCCTTCTCCTACGGCGAATACATGCTCTCCGACGACTTCCAGGTCCGCTTTACGATCCAGGACGGCTCCTTCCCCGTGACCGAGAGCGCCACCGCGAGCGAGGAGTTTCAGGCGCACCTGGAGGAGTACCCGTGGCTGCTCGGCTGGGCGAACCAGACCCCCTACGGCGTGGTCCGCTCAAGCTTGCCCCAGTACGAGGATGTCTCCCAGGTCTTCTCCAACGCCTACGACGAGATTATGGTCAACGACGCCCCGATCGAGGAGACGCTCCAGAACGCCGCGGAAGAAGCGGAGTCGTTTAAGGAGTAGTTCGCCGTCGCAGTAGCCGTCACTGTCGCCGTCCACCGACTGACGACTCGGCGGCTCCCACTGCGGGAGCCGCCGGACGGTGGGGCAGAGAAAGGCGGTGCGCCGTGGCCGTCACCCCCGAAGCCCGCCCCGTCCCCGTCCTTCCCGCGGCGCGTCGCCGGCGGTCGGGAGTCCGCTGGCGGGACGTCCGGGAGCAGTTGGAAGCTTTCTCCTTCGTCGTCCCCGCCCTCGCCCTCCTCTCGGTCTTCCTCCTCTACCCGATCGGCTACGTCGTCTTCTCCCTCTCCTTCCAGCGCTGGAACCTGCTGGGACCGGCCCGACCGGCCGGCTGGAGCAACTACGAGCGGGTCCTCGGCGACGACGCCTTCCTCCGCTCGGTCTGGAACACGATCTATTTCGTCGTCCTCGCCGTGCCGGCCCAAATGGCGCTCGGGCTCTTCCTGGCGGTGATCCTCAACAACGCCCTGACCGGTCGGCGTGCCTTCCGCACCATCTTCTTTGTCCCGATGGCGATGTCGATGGTCGCGGCCGGGCTCGTCTTCCGCTGGCTCTTCACCAACGAGGCCCAAACCGGCTTCGTGCCGACACTGCTCGGGCTGGTCGGCCTCCCCTTCCCTGCCTGGCAGACCCGGGCCGGCTGGGCGGCGATGATCGTGGTCGTGATCATGAACACCTGGAAGTCGGCCGGCTACGCGATGGTCGTCTACCTCGCCGGGCTCCAGTCGATCAACAGCGAGATCTACGAGGCCGCCGCCATCGACGGCGCCACCTCCCAGTGGCGCCGGTTCCGGGACATCACCTTCCCTCTCCTGACGCCGACGACCTTCCTCCTGATCGTAGCGACGACGATCTTCAGCTTCCGCGCCTTCGAGCAGTTCTTCATCATGACCGCCGGCGGCCCGTCGGGGGCGACGACGACGATGGTCTACTACATCTACGAGAAGTTCCCGAACCAGATCGGGGTCGCTTCGGCGGCGGCGACGCTGATGCTGATCGGCATCTTCATGTTGACCGCCGTCCAGTTCATCGCCAACCGGCGGCGCGAAACCTACTACTAGCCAGGGCCGAGCCCGGCCCCACCGCCGGGACGCGGCCGCCCCTCGTCCCGGCGGTGGTCGGCGCCGTCTCCGGCCGAGGTCGATCCGAGCGGCGCGGGACGCCGTGGCGAGCGCGGGGGTACGAGATGGCGGAGCGGCAGTCGAACCGGACCTTGACCTACGCCCTCCTGATCGTCCTCGCGGTCGTCTTCGCCTTCCCCTTCGTCTGGATGCTGACCAGTTCCCTCAAATCGAACGTCGAGGCCCTCTCCTCGCCGGCGACGATCATCCCGGACGCGCTCCGCTGGGACAACTACCGCTCGATCTGGGGCGTGATGGACGTCCCCCGCCAGACCTTCAACAGCGCCGTGATGGCCCTCTCGGTGACGTTCGGCCAGATCCTGATCGCGGCGATGGCCGGCTACTCGTTCGCCCGCCTCCGCTTCTTCGGCCGCGATTGGCTGCTCGTCCTCTTCCTCGCCACCCTGATCGTGCCGTTCGAGGTCATCTTCGTCCCCCTCTTCGTGATGCTCTCGGGCTGGGGCTGGACCGACACCTTCTACGCCCTGATCGTGCCAAGCTTGGCCAACCCGTTCGCCATCTTCGTCTTCCGCCAGTTCTTCGTCACCATCCCCCGCGAGCTGGAGGAGGCGATGCGGGTCGACGGTGCCAGCCCCTACCGCATCTTCTGGTCGCTGATGCTCCCCTTGTCCGGGCCGGCGGTGGCGACCGTCTTCATCCTGACCTTCCTCGCCGAGTGGAGCACCCTCCTCAAGCCGCTCGTCTTCACCACCTCGGAGGACATGCGCACGCTCCAGCAGGGGCTCAACTTCCTCAGCTCCGGCGCCTTCGTCACCGAGCCACGGGTCGCCTGGCTGATGGCCGGCGTCGTCCTCGCCAGCATCCCGCCGATCGTCGTCTTTCTCCTGATGCAGGAGCGCTTCGTCCGCTCGATCGCGGCGACTGGGCTGAAGGGCTAGGCACCACAGATTCAAACCGTTGAACGTGGTATGATCGGCGTGAGAGGTCATGCCATGGGAGGAGAACTGACGTCATGACAGGGACGACGACACTGACGCCAAAAGGGCAAGTGACGATCCCGAAGGTCGTCCGTGAGCGCATGGGACTCAAGCCGTTCGACCAAATCGAGTTCTACATCGAAGATGGCGAAACCAAGCTCCGCAAGGCGTTCCCGTCGTTGGAAGAGGTCGCGGGCAGTTTGCCGCCGCTTGGGATGCCGGTCGAGGAGGCAATCAGGCTGACCAAGGAGGATCGAGCTCGGAGGTTGACCGACAAGCTCCGTGGCTGAGTTCGTCGACACGAGCGTGCTGATTCGCTTGCTGACCGGGGACGATCCCGCCAAGGCAGCGAGCTCTCTCGCCCTCTTTCAAGGGGCACGGCACGGCGAAGCCGATCTCGTGACGAGCGAAACGGTCATCGCTGAAGTCGTATTCGTCCTGACCTCACCGGTCACCTATCAGAACCCGCGGCCGGTCGTGGCGGACGCGCTGCGACCCGTCTTGACCAATCCCGGTCTGCGAGTCGAGCACAAGACGTCGATCATGCGTGCGCTTGATCATTGGCAGCGCACCACGCTCGATTTCGCGGACTGTCTTTCGGCCGAGCACGTGCTGCGTCAGCAGCTCGCCGGAATCTACAGTTATGACCGCGACTTTGATCGCATTCCGGGTCTGCGTCGCTTGGAGCCATAAGTGACGCTGGTCGCCTGCCTACCCCTTCGTCGCCCCCGCCGTCAGCCCCGAGATGTAGTTGTCGACGAAGAACGAGTAGGCGACGGCGACCGGGACCGAGCCGAGGATGCCGGCCGCCATCAGCGACCCCCACTGGTAGACGTCGGCCCGGATCAAGTCGCTGACGACGCCGACCGGGACGGTCTTCATCTCCCCCGAGCCCATGAAGACGAGGGCGTAGAGAAACTCGTTCCAGCTCAGGGTGAAGGCGAAGATGCCGGCCGAGAGGATACCGGGCAAGGCCAGCGGCAGAACCACGCGCCACATCGCCTGCAAGCGGGTCGCGCCATCGACCTGCGCCGCCTGCTCTAGCTCGATCGGGATCGTCCGAAAGTAACCCATCAGCAGCCAGCCGGCGAACGGGATCAGGAATGTCGGATAGGTAAAGATCAATGACCAGTACTCGTTGTAGAGGTTGAAGCGGGATATTACCTGCGCGAGCGGGATGAAGAGCAGCGTCGGCGGTACCAAATAGGCGAGGAAGATGCCCACCCCAAGCGTGCTGCCGCCGCGAAAGCGGAGACGGCCCAGGGCGTAGCCGATCGGGATGCTGCAGAGGAGCGAGAGGAAAGTGGCGCTGATCGTGACGATCAAGGTGTTGAAGATCCAGCGGACGAACTCCGTCTCCTGGAAGAGGTAGAGGTAGTTGTCGAGCGTGACGCTGACGAGGAAGAACGGATTGATCCGGGTATCGAGCATCAGCCGATCCGGCTTCAGCGAGACGATCAGCATCCAGAGGAACGGGAAGAGCAAAAAGACCGTGTACAGCGTCAACGGCAGATAGAGGCGCAGCAGCCGATGGCGAAACGCTTTGCTCCCAACCATGGATGGTTCTCCGGTGTTCGTCGTGCGGCGTCCACCACCGCCTGCTCAGTGCCCGTGTTCGCGGCGGCTACTCCTCCGCCCGGACGTAGCGCAGCAAGATGAAGGCGAACAAGGCGAGCATCGGAAACATCGAGAGCGCGATCGCGGCCGCTTCGCCCAGCGCCCCGAACGACATCGTGTCGTAGGCGTAGGTGCCGAAGACGTGGGTGCCGTTGGCGGGGCCACCCTTGGTCAGCACGTAGATCAACTGGAAATCGGAGAAGGTCATGATGATGGAGAAAAGGGTCGCGATCAAGGCGATGTTGCGGATCACCGGCAGCGTCACCGCTAGGAAGCGCTGCCAGGGGCTCGCCCCATCGAGCGCGGCCGCCTCGTTCAAGTCCTGGGGCACCGCCTGCAGCCCGGCCAGGATCGAGATCGCGAAGAACGGCAACCCCCGCCAAATGTTCGCCAGGCAGAGCGAGGCCATCGCGTTGAAGCGCGTGCCGAGGAAGTTGATCCTGCCGTCGATGATGCCCCAATCGCGCAGCACCCAACTGATCGGGCTGAGTGAACTGTCGAAAAGCATCAGCCACGCCAGGCTGCTGATCGCCGTCGGCACGATGAACGGGAGGAGGAGGCCGGCCCGCAGGAAACGGCTGAAGCGGAAGGCTTGGTTGAGCGTCAGGGCCAGTCCGAGGCCGAGGAACAGCTTGAACGGGACGGTGACGAAGCTGTAGGTGAAGGTGTTGACCACCGTCTTCCGGAAGATGTCATCCTGGAGCAGGTAGCGGTAGTTCAGCAGGCCGACGAAATCGAACTCGGGGAACCCGACCGCCTTGTCGGTCAGCGACAGGTAGAGTCCCAGACCGAACGGATAGGCCATGAAGAGGAGCAGGATGAGCGCGCCCGGCAGCAGGAAGAGATAGGCGAGGACCGGCTCCCGCTCCAGGAGCGATCCCTTCTTCGTGCGGCGCTGACGCGCGGCCTTGCGCGTGGCGGGAGCCGGGACGACGCTCATCGGTCACCTCCTGAGCGCGATCGTCGATCGGCGCGGGGAGGGCGGCACCGACGCCACCCTCCCCACGCCACGATCTCCCCCGCCGCCCGATCGGGAATGCTACCGGCTGTAGACCCGCTCCAACTGCTGGGCCCCGCGCTCGATGGCGCCGGCCGCGTCACCGGACTGGATCGCCTGGGCGAAGGTGTCAACAACAATGTAGCGGCTGGAGGCCTCGGCCGCGTTCTGGTTGGAAGGGCCGGCGTAGCCGCGGTTGCGGGCGATCTCGGCCACCCGGGCGTACGGCTCCAACGACGGATCCTCGGTGTAGACCGGCAACTCGGCGTAGCCGGGCGCCATCGGGATGATGTACCCCTTCTGCGCCTCCAACCACGGCTGGAAGTGGTCCTGGGACGTCCACCAGGTGATGAACTCCTTGGCGGCCTCCTGCTGATCGGAGTAGTTCATCGCCGCGTACGACCAGCTGCCGAGCTGGACGAACGGCCCGGCCGGCCCGGCCGGCAGGGTGGCGTGCCAGATGTCGGCCGGATCGACGATGATCTCGTAGTCGGCGGTCGCCTGGCCGGCCTTAGCATCCTGAGCCGACAGGTAGATGCTGCTGCCGTTGATCGTGCCCGAGATTTGGTCGGAGAGGAAGGCCCGGTTGTTGGCGGTGTCGTCCCACGAGAGACCGGTCTCGTCGTAGGCGTCTTCCCAGGCCTGAAGGAACGTTTCCATCCCCTCGACGAACTGCGGCTGGTTGAAGGCAACGGTCGTCCCGTCCGCCTCGACCTCCATCGCGCCGTAGGCCCACATGTAAGCGTAGGCGAAGCCGGGAGGGTCGCCCGTGCTGTGGCCCAGCGCTTGGCCGATCGGCTTGCCGGCCGCCTTCAGCTCCTTGCCGACCGCGAACAGCTCTTCCCACGTCTTCGGGAAGTTGTTCTTCGGGTCGGTGACCCCCGCTGCTTCGAAATCGCTGATCCGGTAGGCGAACGCCGCGCTCGAGGCCCCGACCGGCACGCTGTACCACTTGCCGTCGACGCGCACGGTGTCGGTCACCCACGGGTAGAAGCCGCCGAGCGCCTCGCTGAGCGGTTCGGCGACGTCGTCCATCGGCACCATGCTCTGGTAGTAGAGGTAGGGCCAGGTCTCGCGCAACTCGACCACGTCGGGGCCGTCGCCCCCCTCGACCGCCGCCGCGATCCGGGCCTGGATGTCCGGCCAGTTGATGTAGTCGGTGGTGACGGAGACGCCCGCCTGCGTCCCCCAATCCTGCACCTGCTGGTCGAAGAAGTCCTGGGCGCTGGGGACGAAGTAGGTGCCGGCCAGAATCGTGATCGAGCGATCCTGGAGGAACGCCGGCGCCCGCCGAGGGGACGCGGCGAGGCCGCGGGCGTTGAGGACGGTGGCCGCCGCCGCCGAGGAAAGGCCCAGGGCGCTGGCCCGCTTCAAGACGCCGCGTCGAGAGTAGCGCAAGGTGGTCGCTTCGCGGATGAGGTTCGAAATGCGTGGATCGGTCATCGGGTGTCTCCTCCTCTGCGTCGATGGTCTCCCACTCGGATGACTCCGGTGGGCGGCAGCCCGGCTGCGTCGCCAGCGCCTGAACAAGGTCCCGACTCTTCGTGCCCCTCCCGAACCCGCGCCGCGGGTCGGAAGCTGGTTCAGGGTAAGGGCGCGAACCGAGAATCGTCAACCGGTGCCCGCGCTCGCGGCGGGCACCATCCCAGGGCGAAACCCCCGCCGCCGGCAACGAGGACCGCCGCCGATCCAGGGCCGCAAGATGCCAGCCACGGCTCCCGATCCGGTCGTCGCCGACACTCTCTCCCCTGAGCACCCCGAGCACCCCGAGCACCCCGGACACCCCGACCAGGGGGCCTGGCGCGCCTCCGCTTGCCCGCCCGCGGTGCCTCCCGTCGCCGCTCCGCTTCCACCGACGGCGACGACTGAGAGGACGGCCAAGCGGTTGCGGTCGATGCCACCGAGGACGTGCTCGTTCGCCCATGGCGCGGCGCCCCCCTCGGCGCGAGCTGACCCCGCACCGAGGGGCGCCATTCGTCGCCTCCGGCCTCGACCTCCAGGGCCCCCACGCGGGGCCGGCCGTAGGCGCCGTCGACCCTGGCGCAGGGGCGCCTCCGCCACCCGCTCTGGCGGGCCGACGCCGAGCGGTCAAGACGGATCGCGCCCGTCTTGCCAGCGCCCGGAACGCGTGCTACCGTCCCGACCCCGCGCCGCCCGCGGTGGGCGAGCGCCGGCGCGTCGGCGGTGACGCCAGGGTAAGGAGGGATCCCGATGGTCGCAGGCTTCTCCCGCGTCCGCAGAACTCGTGGTTGGAAGGGTCGGTTGGGCGGGTTGCTCGGTTCGGCGACGGTCGTCGCGGCGCTGGCGGCGCTGCCGACCCTCTCCCTGCTGGCCGCGGCGGGCGCCTCGGCCCAGGACGCCACGCCCGCGGCGGGCGCGACCCCGAGCGGCGGCGGCGCCCGGATCACCAGCGAGCCGTTCGGCGAGGTCGACGGCGACGCGGTCGAGCTCTACTCCCTCGAGAACGCCAACGGGTTGGTCGTCCGGATCATGACCTACGGCGGCATCATCCAGTCGGTCCTGGTCCCGGACGCGGAGGGCGACCCGACCAACGTCACCCTCGGCTTCCCCAACCTCGACGGCTACGTCGACAGCAATCCCTACTTCGGTACCATCACCGGCCGCTACGCCAACCGGATCGCCCGCGGCACCTTCTACCTCGACGACGTCCGCTACCAGTTGGCGCTCAACAACGGCGAGAACAGCTTGCACGGCGGCGAGGTCGGCTTCGACAAGGTGATCTGGGCGGCCGAACCGATCGAGCAGATCGAGGGCGGCGACGGCGTCGCCCTTCGCCTCAGCCGGACCAGCCCCGACGACGAGGAAGGCTACCCCGGCAACCTCGACGTTGAGGTGACCTACACTCTCAACAACGACGACGAACTGCGGATCGACTACCGCGCCACGACCGACGAGCCGACGATCGTCAACCTGACCAACCACGCCTACTGGAACCTGGCCGGGGAAGGGACCAGCCCGATCTACGACCACGAGCTGCGGCTCAACGCCGACGAGTACACCCCGGTCGACGAGACCTTGATCCCGACCGGCGAGATCGCCCCCGTCGCCGGCACGCCGATGGACTTCACCGAGGCGACCGCGATCGGCGCCCGCATCCGCGAGGACTTCGAGCAGCTCGTGATCGGCCGCGGCTACGACCACAACTGGGTGATCAACCGCGACGGGGCCGGCGAGGACGAGTTGGTCGAAGCCGCCGTCCTGACCGACCCCGAGAGCGGGCGCACGCTGACGATCTCGACGACCGAGCCGGGCGTCCAGTTCTACTCCGGCAACTTCCTCGACGGCACGGTCGTCGGCACCAGCTTCCGGATGTACCGCCAGGGCGACGGCCTCGCCCTCGAGACCCAGCACTTCCCCGACTCGCCGAACCAGCCCGACTTCCCCTCGACCGTGCTGCGGCCGGGCGAGGAGTACACCTCGTCGACTGTCTACGCCTTCTCGACCGAGTAGTCCTCCTCCCCACGGACCACCGCGGGGGCGATCGCGAAGCGCGCCCCCGCTCGGGTCGATGGGGCGCGGCGGGCGGGGCGGCGGCCCCCCCCGCGGGGCCGCCCGGCGGTGCGGGGGCGGTCGCGGCGCCGGGGCGGGGAGTGCG
>JBBSNJ010000023.1:0-12386 GCA_038232775.1 Thermomicrobiales bacterium | reverse complement strand
GGCGGCATGTCGACCTCGGCCGCGCTGACCCGCTGGTTCCGCGACCAGTTCGGCCAGGGGGAGCGCCGCGCCGAGCAGGAGCTCGGCGTCAGCGCCTACAGCATGCTCGGCTTGGAGGCCGAGGCCGTGCCGGCCGGTGCCCAGGGGCTGGTCGTGCTCCCCTACTTCAGCGGCGAACGCTCGCCGATCCACGATGCGCAGGCGCGCGGCGTCGTCTTCGGTCTGACCCTGGCCCACGGGCGCGGCCACGTCTACCGCGCCCTGCTGGAAGGGGTGGCCTACGGCGTCCAGCACCACCTCGAGCTGATGCGGGCGGCGGGGGTTCCCCTCCGCCGGATCGTCGCCACCGGCGGCGGCGCCCGCAGCCACCTCTGGACGCAGATCGTCAGCGACGTCACCGGGCTGCCGCAGTCGGTGATCACCCCGAGCAACGCGGCCCTGGGGGCGGCGTTCCTCGCCGGCTACGCGGCCGGCGCGTTCGAGAACGTCGACGACGTGACCCGCTGGGCGCGGTCGGAAAGGGAGGTGCACCCCCGCGTGGACGTTCACGATGTCTACCAAGCGTATTACGCGGTCTATCGTCGGCTCTACGAGCGCACGAAGGAGGAGATGCACACCCTGGCTCGCCTCGGCGCGGAGGCGGTGCCGGTCGCCGACAGTCTGGCTTTCGTCCGATGACGGCCCGGGATCGTGCCGTCCCCGGACTCCCCCCGGCGGGGGCTGGTCGCCCGAGCGGCCTCGACCAGGGACCCCGATCGGTCCCGCACCGGATCAGCAGGAGTTGACACGGATTCCAAAGGAGGAACCATGAGCCTGCAGCACCGCACCACCCGTCGCCGGTTCGTCCAGTCCACCGCCGCCGGCGCGAGCGCGCTGGCGCTGGCCGGCCGGCCGAGCGCCGCCGACCGCATCCGGGCGATGCAGAGCACCTTCGACTGGCAGAAGTTCTCGGGGTCGGAGGTGCGGCTAATCCTGAACAAGCACCCCTACACCGAGTCGCTGCTGCCGCTGCTGCCGGAGTTTCAGGAATTGACCGGCATCACCGTACCGGAGCCGCTGATTCTGCCGGAGGCCGAGTACTTCGAAAAGCTGCGGCTCGACCTCTCGACCGGGACTGGCGAGTTCGACGCCTTCATGACCGGCCCCTACATCCACTGGGCCTACGACGACGCGGGCTGGACTGAGCCACTGGAGCCGTTTCTGGCCGACCCGGCGCTGACCGCGCCGGAGTACGACGAGGCCGATATCTTCGCCTCCTTGATGAGCGCCAACCGCTGGGATCTGACCCTCGGCGGCGGCGTCGGCGAGGGGAGCCAGTGGGCGATTCCGGTGATGGTCGAGACCTACGTCCAGGTCTTCCGCAAGGATCTCTACGATCAATTGGAGATCGAGCCGGCGACCACCATCGAGGAGTGGCGCGAGAACAACAAGAAGGCGACCAACGCCGACGTCAAGGGGATCATCGTCCGCGGCGAGCGGGGCGGCGGCATGTCGGGCACGGGCTTGATCTCGACCTTCCGCGGCTATGGCGGTGTCGTACTCGACGAGGGCCTGGTCTGCCAGATCAACTCCCCCGAGGGGGTCCACGTCGCCGAGCAGTATTGCGCCTCCGTGCGCGAGTCTGGTCCCGAGGGATGGGCGAACGTGACCTGGTACGAGGGGCAGGAGAGCTTCGCCAACGGCAGCTACGCGCAGTACATGGACTGCGACTTCTTCAACGCCCTCTACGACGATCCCGAGCGGTCCCAGGTGGCCGGCCAGACCGCTCTCGCCCACTGTCCGCACGCCCCGGATCGGGACCCGTTTAGCTCGATCTGGACCTGGGCGCTGGGGATGAGCTCCAAGGCGAAGGACAAGAACGCCAGCTGGTACTTCATCCAGTGGGCGACGATGAAGGAGCAGATGCTGAACGCGACGGTGACGGGCCGCAACTACAACCCGACCCGTGCCTCGGTCTTCAACGACCCCGCCGTCCAGGATGTGATGGGCGGCTGGGCCAACGGCACCTATCTCCCGGTCGTCCTCGCCAACCTCGACAACTACGCCACCCTCGGCTGGCCGCCCGAGCCGGAGCAGACCTTCGTCTCCACCCGGTGGGACCAGGCGCTTCAGGAGATCTGGGCCGGCGACGATGCGCAGGCGGCGCTCGACGAGGCCAAGGAGGATATCGACCGCCACCTCGATGAGCTGGGTCTCCAGTCGTAGACCAGTGAACCGACGCGCGGGCCGGGGTCAGGCGGTCCCGGTCCGCGCCTCGACTCGCGGCGTTCGGGGGCGGACGATTCACGATGGCGATCATCGCACCACCACGACGTTGGGCCCGTCCCAAGGAGACGCCGCGCTCCCGCGGTGACCAGCGGGGCGACGATGTGCGGGTCGGCCGCTTGATGATGGTGCCGGCCCTGGCGATTCCAATCTGCCTGGCGCTGGTCTTCTTCTACGGCTTCTATCTCACGTTGCGAAACGTGCGGATGAATCGAGGCGATCTCGGCTTCGTCGGCCTCTACAACTACCAAAAGCTGCTCGGGGATGAGGAGTTCTGGCACTCGTTCTTCTTGACGTTGAAGTTCGCGGCGATCGATGTCTCGCTCGAGCTGACGCTGGCGACGTTGATGGCCCTGGCGCTGAGCCAGCCGCTGAAGGGCATCCGGATCTATCGCGCGCTCCTGATCATCCCGCTGATGACGCCGCCGGTGGTCGGGGCGTTAGTCTGGAAGGTGCTTTATCGCTCCGGCAACGGCGGGTTCTTCAACTGGCTGCTCTGGGAAGCGGGGTTGCCGATGCAGGGCTTCATCGGCGATCCGGGGCAGGCGATCTACAGCCTGGTGGCGATCGATGTCTGGCTCTTCATGCCCTTCGTCGCCATCATCTTGCTGGCCGGTCTGCAAACGCTCCCCCAGGAGCCAATCGACGCCGCTCATATCGACGGGGCGAGCGACTGGCAGATCTTCTGGCAAATCAAGTTGCCGATGCTGGTGCCGTTCTACATCGTCGCCCTCTTCTTTCGGGTGATCGACTCGCTGAACGTCTTCGACACCATCTACGGCACCACCAAGGGTGGTCCCGGCGACACGACCCGCGTCCTCTCGATCAACGGCTACGAAACCGCCTTTCCCTTTTTCAACCTCTCCTACGGCGGGGCGATCTTCGTCGCGCTCTGGGTGCTCTGTACCGGCGTCGGGTCGGTCCTCTACGTGTGGGTCAAGCGGTCGCAGGCGGCATAGGGCAGAGGGCAGAGAGCGGAGAGCGGAGAAAGGGGCGAGACGATGCAGCTCAGCGTGCCGCGCGGCGTCCGTCAGCCGGCCAGCGGTCGACGGCCGACCTCCCCGGCCCAGCAACGCCGGCGGCGCCTCCACGCGTTCCTCTACGTCGTCCTCACGTCCTACTTCGCGCTGACCATGCTCCCGTTCGCCTGGACCTTTCTGACCTCGCTCAAGCAATCGCGGGACGTGGCGGCGGCGCCGGTGAAGCTCTTCTTCTCGCCGACGCTCGACAACTACAAGGCGGTGCTGTTCAACATCTATAGCGCCGACTCCGCGCTAGCGCGGGTGCGCGTCGACATCCCGGGATCGTTTCTCAACTCGCTGATCACCGCCGGCGGCGCCACCATCTTGGCCATGGTGGTCGGCAACTTCGCCGCCTTCGCGCTGGCCCGCTTCCGGATGCCGGAGCGCGAGGTGTATGCCTTCTTCTTTCTCGCCTTCCGCTTCGCCCCGGTCTTCGTCTTCATCATTCCGATGTTTCTGGTCTACCAGCGCATCCACCTCTACAACACCCACATCGGCCTGATCCTGATCTATCAGGTGATCGCGATTCCGCTGATCGTCTGGGTGATGCGCTCCTTCTACGAGTCGATCCCGACCGAACTCTTCGACTCGGCGGCGATCGACGGGGCCTCGCGGCTGCAAATGCTGCGTCAGATCGCGCTGCCGCTGGCGGCGCCTGGCCTGGCGGCGACGGCGGTTTTGTCGTTTATCGCCTGCTGGAACAATTTCGTCTTCCCCTTCCTATTGGGGGCACAAAACACCCAGACCATCACCCTGGCGACGCTGACCTTCATCGGCTACGAAGAAGTCGCCTGGGGGATGATGACCGCCGCGGCGACGGTGACCATCGTCCCCGAGTTGATCCTGGCGCTGCTCGTCCAGCGCCACATCGTCCGCGGGCTGACCTACGGTGCGGTCAAGGAGTAGCGAGCGCCGCGGGCGGACGGCGCCCGCGGTGGCGGTAAGGAGGCGTGGACCATGAAAGCGGCGTTGCTCTACGGCATCGGCGACCTGCGGCTGGTCGACCTGCCAAAGCCCGAGCCGGAGCCCGACGAGGTGCTGATGCGGGTCACCGTCTGCGGCGTCTGCCCGACCGACATCCGCAAGTATCGCGTCGGCAACGGCGGCGTGCTCAAGTTCCCGTTCAACATGGGCCACGAGTGGGTCGGCGAGGTCGTCGAGGTCGGCCGCGACGTCGAGGACGTCACGGTCGGCGCCCGCCTGGTCGGCGGCGGCTACGCCGGCTACGCCGAGTACGCCCCCCTCGGCGGCCACAGTCTGCGCCCGGTCAAGGGGCAGCCGATGCTGGTCCCCGACGACGTCACCGACGAGGAGGCAACCTTCGTCGAGCCCCTGGCCGACGCTGTCCACTCGATCGTCGACCAGGGCAAGGTCGTCATCGGCGACACCGTCCTCATCCTGGGCGCCGGCCAGCTCGCCCTCCAGCACTTGATGGTGGCCAAGGCGGTCGGCGCGACGGTGATCGTCAGCGAACCGCTCGCCGAGCGGCGCGAGCTGGCGAAGCGGTTCGGCGCCGACCATGTGATCGACGGGTCGTCGACGGAGGAGGTCGTCGCCGCCGTCCAGGAGCTGACCGGCGGCAAGGGGGCGGACGCCGCGATCGTCACCATCGGCTCGCCCGAGGCGTCGCACACCGGCGTCGAGGCAGTAGCGCCGCGCGCCCGCGTCGTCCTCTTCGGCGGCTACGATCGCGGGGTGACGACGACGCTCGACCTGAACACCATCCACTACAAGGAGATCGAACTGGTCGGCAGCTACTGGGTCGGCGTGCCGCCGTACAACAACCTCGATCTCTACGATGTCGCCTTGCGCCTGATCCGGGAGAAGAAGGTCCGCGTCGCCGACCTGATCACCCACCGGATGCCGCTCGAGGAGATCCACGGCGCCTTCGACGCGATCCGGACGCGGGCGGGGATGAAGGCGATGATCTACATCGGCACCGATCTCAACGGCCGCGAGGCGGCCGACTGATACGGACTCTGGGTAAATCGTGGTGCCCGCGGCGCCGGCCCTCATCCCCCACCCCCTCTCCCGCTGCGGCAGGAGAGGGAGCGACCAAGCCCCAGTGATCAGCCAAACTTGGGATGAACGGCCAGCGGTCGCGATGGAGGCAATACGGCGTCTGGGTGATCGGTGCCGGTCGCTGCTGGAGCGAACCCGAACCGATCCCCCGGATTCCGTATCACTCCCCCGGCTACGTGCTCGCCCGCGTCCCCGCCGCCTGGATCTTGAGCCCCGCCCCGGAGCGGAACAGCTCGACCGCCTGGGCGAAGTCGTCGAGCGGCAGCGTATGGGTCACCATCTTGTCGACGTCGACGGCACCGGCGTTGAGGACATCGATCGCCGGCCCGTAGGAGTTGAGGACCGCCATGCTGCCGAGGATCGTGATCTCCTCGTTGTAGATCTTGAAGGCGTCGTAGGCGGCCGTCTCCCCCGGCGGGCAGACCCCAAACAGCAGCAGCTTGCCGCGCCGCTTGACCGCGTCGATCGCCCGCTCGGCGACCTTGGTCACCCCGGTCGCCTCGATCACGTTGTCGAAGCCGCGGCTGGCCCCGGCCAGCTCCCGCACCTCGTCGAGCGAGCCGCCGACGACGTCGAAGCCGAAGTCGGCCCTGGCCCGCTCCAGCCGCCTCGAGTTGATGTCGAGCAGGGCGACGACGCTGGCCCCGTTGAAGCGCGCCACCTGGGCGTTGAGCAGCCCCATCGGCCCGGCCCCGTAGACCAGATAGCTCTCGCCGACCTGTGGTTGCAGCCGGTGGAACCCCCGCACCACGCACGAGATCGGCTCGATCAGGGCGGCGGCGGCCATCGACATCCCCTCGGGCAGGGCGTAGACGGTCCGCGCCGGCACCGCCACGCACTCGGCGAAGCCGCCCGAGTTGCGCGCCACCCCGACCCCGTTCCACCGCTCGCAGAGGTTCCCCTGCCCCCGCTGGCAGAAGTAGCAGGCGCCGCAGTTGAGCGTCGGGTCGACCCCGACCCGGTCGCCGACCGCGACCCCCGCGACCCCCTCGCCGAGGGCGACGACCTCGCCCCCGAACTCGTGGCCGATGATGATCGGGTAGCGGGTCGGCGGGAACTCGCCGTCGATGATGTGGATGTCGGTCCCGCACAGGCCGCAGGCCCCGACCTTGATCACGACCTCGCCCAGCCCCGCCTCCGGCTCCGGCACGTCGTCCACCCGAAACTCGCCAGGCTTCTTGACCACGACGGCGCGCATGATTCCCATCCTCCGCGAAGGCTGCTCACTCAGTTGGCGAAAGGGTAGCACGGGGAAACCGCGGGGACCGGCCGGCGGGAGCGGCGGCGGTCCCCGCGGATGGGAGCCGCTCCCGGTTGATCATCGTCCGACCGGCGGCGCCGACAGCCAGGTGTGGACGTCGAAGTCGCGGCTCGCCCGCCGCCAGTCCGGATCCTCGGAAACGACGGCGTCGATCCCGGCCCGGCTTGCCTCGATCAGGATCGCCGCGTCCCCACTATCCAAGCGGTAGCGGCGCATGATTCGGATCAGCTCCTGCTCGAAGCGACGGCCGGAAGGAATGGGTTCGAGATCGGTCGACTGCAGAACCTGGGTCCCAGCCGTCTCAATCGTGGCGCGCAATCGCTCGATGTCGGCGGCGTATGGTCGAACAAGCGCTGGACGCGCTTTGGAGAGACGTGTCCAGTTGAGGACGGGCGTCCCTGACGCAGGGTTGGGGTATTTCGGGAGGTCGCGGGTGAAACGATGTCTTACAATCCGGTGCGCCAGTTCTGGTGAAGCTCGCGGGAGCGATGTATGCCGCGACGGATTGGGCACGCAATTCAGCCGCTTCGACGGGATCACCCAGGGGGGAGCCATCCCACGGCAACGTGCTCCGTTTTCGTTGCTCGATCGCCATCTCATCATCTCCACCGTCGCGGCCAAGATCAACGACTCAGGCAGCCGCCGCTACTTGACCGCCCCCATCGACAGCCCGCGCACCAACTGCTTCTGCGCTACCCACCCCAGCAGCACGATCGGCAGCACTGCCATCGTCGAGCTCGCCGCCAGTTTGGCCCAGAACAGTCCCTCGGCGGTGACGAAGCGGACCATGAACATCGGCACCGTCGAGGTCCCCGTCGCCGCCAGATTGAAGGCGAAGAAGAACTCGTTCCAAGCGAAGATGATCGAGATGAAGACCGTCGCCGCCACCCCCGGCGTCACCAGCGGCAGCACGATCTGCGTCATCTCCCGCACTACCCCCGCCCCGTCGACCCGCGCCGCGTCGAGCACGTCGCGCGGCACCTCCTCGAAGAAGGAGCGGAGCATCCAGACCGCGATCGAGAGGTTCATCGCGGTGTAGAGGATGATCAGCCCCGGCATCGTCCCCAGCAGCCCCAGCCCCCGCGCCCCCAGCTCCGGGTCGCCGTTCGCGCTGTAGATCACGTAGAGCGGCACGATCACCCCGGCCGGCGGCAGGAACCGGGTCGAGATGAAGAAGAAGAGGACGTCCTTCCACTTTTTCGGCCGGCGCAGCGCCAGCGCGTAGGCGCAGGGGATCGCCAGCACCATCACGAACAGGGTCGAGACGAGCGAGGTCAGCAGCGAGTTGCGGAAGAAGGGCAAGAAATTGATCCCGAACACCGCCCGGTAGTTCTCCAGCGTCGGCGCGAAGATCAGCTTCGGCGGCAGCTCGACCGCCGCGTTCTCGGTCTTGAACCCGGTCAGGAACATGTAGAGCACCGGGAAGAAGACGATCAAGCCGACGATCCAGGCGAACGCCGCCCACAGCGGCGACGCCTGCTCCCGCGAGAAGCCGCGCCGCCGCTTGGCCCCGAACCGCCGCCCCTTGGCTGCCGTTGTCCCGCCCGCGGGCGCCACCGCCCTCGCCATCGGCCTACTCCTCGCCCTGCCGCAGCATCCGGTCGAGCACCCGCAGCAGCAGCGTGATCACGACGATCGAGATCAGGACCACGATCACGCCCAGCGCCGCCCCGCGGCCGACGTCGAACGACTCCCGCGCCTTCTCGTAGACCAGATAGGGGAGCGTCGTCGTGGCGTCCCCCGGCCCGCCGCGGGTCATCAGGTAGATCGGGTCGATCTCCTGGAAGATGAAGACCGTACCGAGCAGCCCCCCCAGCTGGAAGAAGCGGGAGAGGTGGGGCAGGGTGATGTCCTTGAACTCCTGCCACACCGTCGCCCCGTCGACCCGCGCTGCCTCCCGCACCTCCTCCGAGATCGACTGCATCCCGGCCAGCAGGATCAGCATCATGAACGGCGCCCAACGCCAGACGAGCACCGCCCCGACCGACAACTTCGGGTACTCCCCGAGCCAGTTCGGGGCGAAGCTGCCTGGCAAGACGCTCGTCAGCAGCCAGTCGACGACGCCGAAGTTGGGGTTCAGCATCTGGTTCTTCCAGGTCAGCGCCGCCGCCGCCGGCATGATCAGGAAGGGGGTGATCAGCAAGGTGCGGACGATCCCCCGCCCCGGGAAGCGGTGGTTGACCAGCTCGGCGTAGAGGAGCCCGAGCGCCAGCGAGGCAAGCACGGCGCCGACGATCATCACCGCCGTGTTCGTCACCGCCGGCCAGAAGGAACGATCGCGGGTAAGGAGAAAGACGTAGTTGTCGAAGCCGGCGAAGCCCCGCTGCCCCGGCCGGTTCAGGTTCCACCGCTGCAACGAATACCAGATCGTCAGCAGGAACGGGGCCTGCGTCACCAGGATCGCGTAGATCAGCGCCGGCAGCACCAACCGCCGCCCCAGCCGCTGGTCGTCCAGGGCGCGGCGGGGCGAGGGGTGGGACGGCTCGGCGGCGAGCGGCCGTGCCTGCGTTCCGGCGACTGCCATCACCGCGCTCCTTCGTGGCGGTCAGCGACGCGCGATCGCCGCCGGGGCCGAACCCCGCTCGGGGGCCGCGGCCGGGGCTGGGGCGATCACGGCCCCTGGACGGGGACTGGGGACGGAGCCAGGGTTCCTTGGTGCACCGGGAGTGACGCATCCGGGTGCGGAGTCGAGCCAGCTTCAGCCGGGTTCAACGCCGTTGGTTTGGGTAGAGGCGCTGCTTGCTGCGCCCGTCGGCGACCACCGCGGTCGCGGACCGCAACGCCGAGCGTCTAAGAGCGACTCAGCGCTAGGGGAGCTGACCGCCGGAAGTGGCGACCAGTTCCCCCAGCACGCGAGTCCCGCTACTCCTGCAGCCCAGCGTCGACCGCGACCTGGTTCGCCAGGTCGTTCGCCTCGGCGATCGCCACGTCGATGTCGACGCTGTCGTCGGCCAGCGCTTCGGCGAAGATCTGGGTCACGTCGTTGCCGAGCGCCTGGAACTCGGGGATGCGGACGAACTGGCCGCCCGTGTAGGGCACCGGCTCCTCCGTCGGCTCGTTCGGATTCGCTTCCTCGATCGAGTTGAGCACGATGTCGGCGAAGCCGCTGGCCCGCTCTTGGTAGGCCGGGTCGGCGTAGACCGAGGCGCGGGAGCCGGTCGGGGCGCGGCCCCAGCCCCCCTCTTCCTCGACGACGAGCCGGACGTAGTCCTTGGAGGTCGCCCACTCCATGAAGGCCAGCGCCGCTTCCTTGTTGTCGGAGTTGGCCGCCATCGCGAAGTTCCAGCTCCAGAGCCAGTTGCCCGTCTCCAGCTTCTGGCTCGGCCCGTAGGCGAACCCGATCTGCTCGTAGTCGGGGTTGATCGACGGGTCGGTGATCAGCTCGGCGGCCGAGGTGGCGTCGTACCACATCGCGCACCGGCCCTGAATCAGCAGCGTCTCGCTCTCGGTGAAGCCGTTCTGCTCGACCCCCTCCGGCCCGTACTGGCGCAGGGTGTCGATGTAGAACCGGATTGCCGCCGCCGAGTCCTCATCGTCGAGGGCGGCGTTCCAATCTTCATCGAACCAGCGCCCGCCGAAGGCGTTGATCACGGTCGTCAGCGGCGCCCCCTGCTCGCCCCAGCCGGGGAGCCCGCGCAGGCAGATGCCGGATGTATCGCCCGAGTCCAACTGGGCCGCGAACTCGCGGACCTGGTCCCAGGTCGGCCGTTCCGGCATCTCCAGCCCCGCCGCCTCGAACAGATCGGTGCGGTAGAAGAGCATCGCGCTCTCGCCGTAGAACGGCAGCGCGTAGAGCTGATCCTCGTAGGTCAGGCCGGCGAGCATGCTCGGGAAAATGTCGTCCACGTCGTAGTTCGGGTCGGCCCGGACCTCGTCCCCGATCGGCTCCAGCCAGCCCTGCTCCGCCCACAGCGGCACCTCGAACGGGCCGATCGTGAAGACGTCGAACTGCCCGCCCTGCGTCGTCACGTCCTGGGTGATCGTCTGCCGGATCTCGTTCTCCGGTAGCACCGTCAGGTTGACCTGGACGTTCGGGTACGCCTCATTGAAGGTGCCGCTCTGGACCAACTCCTGGAGCGCCACCATCTGCGGGTTGGCGACCATGCCGACGCTGATCTCGCCCGAGACCTCCGTGTTCGGCACCACCGCCGCCGGCGACCCGGCCGGCGTGGCCTCTTGAGCCACCGCCCCGCGGCCGCCGACGGCCGCCAGCGCCGGCACCACCAGCATCAAGATCGCGAGGATCGTCACGAACCTTCGCGCCATTGTGTCCCTCCCGTGCGAGGCACCTTCGGTGGGGCCCCGAATCGGCCTGATCGGGGCGGACCGTGGTCCGCTCCGTCCTCGGTAGCGTCGCGGGCGTGGTCGACCTCGACCCGCCGGGGGCCATCCCTCCTCAATGTCCAGCCGTCGTTCCCGGTCTCGTCCCGGACCTCCGGCCGTACCGGAGGGGGCCGCATCATACCGGACGGAGGCGGTCGCCGGTCAAGCGTCGCCGCGACGCCCCGCGCGGCGGCCCCTGATCGACTCCGCTCCGTCCCCCCACCCCCACAGCCTCCCCGTGCCCGAGCGCGGTCGACGGGCACCAGCGGGGCCGCTGCCCCCTATGCTCCATCCCCGCGGTCGGTTGGGGCCTCGTCTAGACCCGTCCCCCCGGCGTCCGCTAGAATCTCGTCCGCCGGCATCACCGCCCCCCACTGCGGCGCCCCCGCCCGCCAATCGACGTCGTGTTCGAGCGCGATCGCCGCGACCGTCGCCGGTCCCGACCCGACGTCGATCACGAACGACGGCTGCCCCGCGTTCGCCGCGACCGCCAGCAGCGAGTCGCCCCCTGGTGCCCAACTGAGCGCCCCGGAGAGCGCCCCCTCGACCGCCACCCGCTCCTCCTCCCCCGCCGTTCCCCGCACGACCACGGTCGCGAAGCCCTCGACGTAGGCGACCCGCTCCCCGTCCGGCGCCCAGGCCGGCGCCCAGCTCGGCGCCCCGGCGTCGATCCCTTCCGCCAGTGGGGTCAGCTCCCCCGACCTTGAGTCGAGCGCGAGCAGGTCGGCGCGGGCGGCGAGCGGCCCGCTCTCGCCCCGCCACGCCCGGGCCGAGAGGAGGACGCGGTCGCCCCACGGCGCCCAGAACGCCCGGATCAGCTCCGGCACGCGCCCGACGGTCAGGTTCTCGACCGCGCCGGTGACGAGATCGAGGGCGAAGAGGTCGCCCGGTCCGCTGGCCGGGCGGCTCGGGTCGGCCCCCGCCCCACGGCCGATCACCCCCAACCGCCCGTCCGCCGCCCACCAGGGGGACATCGCGTGCCGGACCGGCGCCGGGGTCTCGCCACCGAGCCAGCCGAGGGCCGCGGTCACGTCCCGGTCGACCCCGCTCCCCAGCTCGACGACGTGGACCGCGAGCCGGCCGCTCCCCGGCCACTCGTCCCAGGCCGCGACGCTGGTGTAGGCGATCCGCTCCCCGTCCGGGCTCCAGGCCGGCAGGGCGCTCGCGTGGATGGTGGTGCTCAGCCGCCGCCGCCCGGACCCGTCCGCGTCGACGACGTACAGCGCCGGCGCCGTCTGCCCTCCGGCCCCGTCCGCCGAGACGAACGCCAGCCGCGACCGATCCGGGCTCCAGACCGGCCGCGCCGCCGGTACGTCGTCGAGCAGGAGGCGGTCGTCTGCCCCGTCCGGGCCGACCAGCCAGAGCGCCTGATCGTGGGCCAGGACGATCGGGGCGTGCGCCCGCCGCAGCGCGGCGAGGCGGGCGGCAGCCTCGCCCTGCCCGAGGTCGTCGGCGGCGAGGGCGGCGACGGCCCGCTCGGCGGCGAGCCAGTC
>JBBSNJ010000022.1:0-12688 GCA_038232775.1 Thermomicrobiales bacterium | reverse complement strand
CGGTGAGGATCTCCGCCGGCGACCGGTCGAGCAGCCGCCCCATCGCGCCGACGTGCGGGGTCAGGACCACCCGCCCCGCCGGCAGCCGCTCCCACCACTCCGCTTGCTTAGCCAGCCAGTTCAGCCCATCGGCGTCAATCAGCACCGGCCGCTCCAGCCGCCCGACCAAGCCGCCCTCGGCCGTCCCCGCGGCCCCGCCGCCGCTGCCGCCGCCGGAGCCGAACCCGATCGTCCCCCGCGTCTGGCCGAAGCCGAAGACCGCCCCGAGCAGCACCTCCGCCGCCTCGTCGTCCCCGAGCCCCGGCCCGATCACCAGCGCGCCCGACTGCTCGAGCTTGGCCTCGATCAGCTCGACCGCCCGCCGCCCGACCGCCGACGTTTCGCCGTCGGGCAACGGAATCGTCACCGCCTCCGGCACGGCGAGCGCCAGCGTGGTCGCCAGCCGGTGCGGCACGGCGACGTTCGTGATCCCGGCCCCGGCCCGTCCGGCGGCGCGGGCGCAGAGCACTGCCGCCCCGATGAAGTTCGGCGCCCCGGCCACGATCACCAGCCCGCCGACGCCCCACTTGTGGGCTCCGAACGCCCGCCGCGGCAGCGCCGCGCTCGCCATCGCCGCGTCGATCAGCCGATCCTCCGACCCGAGCTTCGGTCGTTCGGCGTTCTCCGCGCCGCCCACCACCTGCTGCTTGGTCAACGTCCGTCACTCCTCTCGATCAATCGCGGGCCGATGGCGGGCGCCGCGCTCCGCAGCGCGACGACGAACGCCATCGCCTCCGTCCGTGAATGCGTCAGCGAGACGTCGAAGGCGACCAGGCCGAGCCTCGCCGCCCGTTCAGCGGCAGCGCCGTGGAGGACCAGGATCGGCTTCCCACGCCGGTTCGCGAGGATCTCCATCTCCCGCCAGCGAATGCCCCGGATCCCCGTGCCCAGCGCCTTCGAGGTCGCCTCCTTGGCCGCGAACCGGGCCGCCAGCTCGGGCACCCGGTCGCGGTAGCGTTCCCGCTCCCGCTCGGTGTAGACCCGGCGCAAGCACCGCTCGCCGAAATCGTTCAGGGCGCGACCGATCCGCGCGATCTCGATCACGTCGACGCCGGCGGCGACGGCACCGACCCGCTCCGGGTCGAACTCCGGCTGGTACCACCCCCTCGTCCCATTCGGGGGTCCAACGTGCTCGTCGTCCGTCCCTCGATCCACCACGCCCGTCCACCGTTCCGCCCTGCCAGCCCTTCCGCCGGCCCCCGATTGTAGCCTCCTCCCCGCGGCGCGCCCATCGCCGGCGCCGCTCCTGTCTCTCGGCCGACCAGAGGCGGACGCCTCCCGGTTGGCGGGATGCCACGAGCCGGCTACCGTTCCTCGGCGTCCACCGCACTCCCGCCGGTCTCGGCGCCGACAATCCGGTAGCGGGCGAAGAAGGCCGCCTGCGCCTGACGGAAGCGGCCTTGCTCGATCGCCGCCCGCATCGCCTCCATCTGCCGCGCCAGAAAGCGGAGGTTGTGGACCGAGGCCAGACGCAGACCCAAGACCTCCCCCGCCCGCGACAGATGGTGGAGGTAAGCCGCTGTGAATCGGCTGCACGCTACGCAGTCGCAGTCGGCCTCGAGCGGCACGTGCCGCTCCGCGTAGACCCGCGCCCGGATGTTGATCCGCCCCTCGGCCGTGAAGAGCGCGGCGTTGCGCGCCAAGCGGGTCGGCAGGACGCAATCGAAGAGATCGACGCCCAGGCCGACGCCGAGCCACAGATCCTCGGGCGAGCCGACCCCCATCAAGTAACGCGGCTTCGCCGCCGGCAGCAGCGGGGTGGTCGCTGCCAGCATCTCGGCCATCACCGGTTTCGGCTCGCCGACGCTCAAGCCCCCGATCGCGCAGCCAGCGACCTCCGCCGCGGCCAGCATCGCGGCGCTCTCCCGCCGCAACTCGAGGTCCATCCCCCCCTGGCAGATGCCGAACAGCGAGGAGCCCCGATCCGCCCCACCCAGCTCGTGGAACGCCCGGATACAACGCTCGAGCCAGCGCCCGGTCCGCGCCGTCGCCGCCGCGATCGCCGCCGGCTCAGCCGGCAGCCCGAGCACCTGATCGAGCGCCATCACGATGTCGGCCCCGAAGCCGACCTGGAGCGCCATCGCCCGCTCCGGCGACAGGTCGTGGCGATCGCCGTCGATGTGCGAGCGGAAGCGGGCCCCCGCCTCCGACACGGTCGTCTGGTGGGCCAGACTGAAGATCTGAAAACCGCCGCTGTCGGTCAGGATCGGCCGCTCCCACCCCATGAAGCGGTGCAGCCCGCCCGCCCGCCGCAGCGTCTCCAGCCCCGGCCGCAGCATCAGGTGGTAGGTGTTGGCGAGGAGGATCTCGGCCCCGGTCGCCGCCACCTCGTCCGGGTGCAGGGTCTTGACCGTGGCTTGGGTCCCGACCGGCATGAAGGCGGGGGTCTCGATCTCCCCCCGCGGCGTCGTCACCCGTCCCCGCCGCGCCGCCCCCGCCGGCTCGGTCGCCAGCAGACGGAAGCCAAGCGGCCCGGCCGACGACGTCGGCGCCGCCTTGCTCCCCACGCTCTCGTCCGTCACGGCTATCATGCCCCGATGCTCACGCCCGCCAGAACACCGCGATCCAAAGCTCTCCCCCGCCAACCCCTCGCCCAGCGGCTCCGCCTCGCCGTCTTCGAGCTCTTCTATGGCCCTGCCGCGGCGCACTACGACCGACTCGCCGCCTGGGCGTTCCTCGGCGAGTGGCAGCGCTGGCAACGGGCCGTCCTGCCGCTGCTGCCCGAGCGCGGCCTCGTCGTCGAGCTCGGCGCCGGCACCGCCGCCTTGGCCGCCGCTGGCGCCTCTCCCGCTCGCGACTGGCTGGCCGTCGAGCCCTCGGCTGCCATGCTCCGGGTGGCGAGCCGCCGCGCCCGGCAGCCAGGCGCCCGCTTCTGGCTCGTCCGTGCGACGGGCCAGCGCCTCCCCCTCGCCGACGGCGCCGCCGACGCCGTCCTCGCCACCTTCCCCGCTCCCTACATCGGTCGCCCCACGACCGTGGCCGAGATCCGGCGCGTCCTCCGCCCCGGCGGCGCGGTCGTCATCGTGCTCGACGGTCGGCTCGCTCCCGATGGCCTCGGCCGCCGGTGCCGCCGCCGGGCGCTGCGGCTCTTCTACGGCCGCGCCTACGACCGGATCGAGCCCATCCCCTTCGCGCTCCCCGGCTTCGATGGCGAGGTCGCGACGATCCCGACCGCCCACGGCGCGGCGGAGGTCTACGTCGGGCGCCCCGCGCGTCCGACATCGACCTCGCTCCGCTAGTTCCGCCGGGCGTAGCCCGCCGTCGCCCGTCGCCGCCGGGCGCGCACGATCGCCTCGTCCTCGTCCTCGTCCTCGTCCTCGACGGTCGCGGCCCCGTTCGTCTTCGCGGCGGCCGGCCGCGACGGCTTCGCCTGGGCACCGCCGCCGTTGGCGGCCGCCGCGGCCGGCCGGACGGCGCCGCTGCCACCGGCCCGCTCGACCGGCACCCCCTTGCTCGGCCCCACCGGTTCGTCGTCCATCAGCGAGACATCGGCCAGCGGATCGGCCTTGGTCGCGACCGGCGCCGCCATCGCCTTGGCCGCGGTCGCCTTCCCCTTGCTCGCGGCCGCGGTCGAGCTTCCCCCGACCTTCTTGATCGAGTCGGCCCGCTCCGTCGCCGTCGCCGGCTTCTTCCCGCCGGCCCCGGTCGCCGGCCGCTTCGCCCCGGCCTTGGCCGAGGCGCCGGTTCCCGCCAAATCCTTCTTGACGCTGTCGGTCACGCTCTGGACCTGGGAGCGCATCCCGGTCACTTCGCCCGTCAGTGAGCGCTTGATGTCGTCCGCCTCAGCGACCGTCTTCTCGAACTCTTCGCTCAAGTCGGCCGTCATCCGGCGGAACTCGCGAACCCAGCGCCCGACCTGCCCGGCCAACTCGGGCAGCCGCGCCGGGCCGAAGACGATCAGCGCCACCAGGCCGACGATCAGCATCTCCGGTGTACCGATACCAAGCATGGGAAGTGTCCTCGCGGGTCGTTCGCCGCCGCGGCGCGCCTCGTCCGGTCGCTTCGTGGCAGAATCGCCCTGGCAGTATAGTGCGGTGATGATTGGGGCGGCCAGCGCGCCGCCCGCGACGGAGACGCGCCCCGGGATGAAGATCGTCGTCGGTTTGGGCAATCCGGGGCGGGAGTACGCGGCCACCCGCCACAACCTCGGCTTCCTGGTCGTCGACGAGCTGGCCCGCCGCGCCGGCGCCGAGGGGACCAAGACCCGCTTCCGTTCCGCCCTCGCCGAGGGGCACCTCGCGGGCCAGAAGCTCATCCTGGTCAAACCGCAGACCTACATGAACCTGAGCGGGCACGCGGTCCGGGAAGCCGTCAACTGGTACCACGTCCCCCGCGAGGACATCTTGGTGATCCTCGACGACCTCGACCTCCCGTTCGGCGGCGTCCGCCTCCGCGGCGACGGCAGCGCCGGCGGCCACAACGGCCTCGCCTCGGTCCTGGAGCAGCTCGGTGCCAAGGGCGTCCCCCGGATGCGCGTCGGCATCGGCCGCGGGCCGGGCACCGCCCGCGGCCAAGTCCTCGCCCGCTTCTCGCCCGAAGAGGAGCGGGCGCTGCCCGACCTGGTCGCCGCCGCCGCCGACTGCGCCGCCCTCTGGGCCGAGGAGGGGATCATCGCCGCCATGAACCACTGCAACCGGCGGGCGGCCGAGTGACCGTCCCCCGCCCGCGGTCGGATCCCCCCGACACTCGCGGCGCCTTCCGCTTCCTCGACCTCATCACGGCCGCCTTCGTCGCCGTCCTTCTGATCTCCAACGTCGCCTCGACCAAGATCGTCGTCTTGCCCCCCTTCACCTTCGACGGCGGCACCCTCCTCTTCCCCCTCGCCTATATCTTCGGCGACGTCCTGACCGAGGTCTACGGATTCCGCCGCGCCCGCCGGGTGATCTGGACCGGCTTCGCCTGGCTCGCCGCCGCCGCCGCCGTCTTCGCCCTGGTCGACGCCCTGCCGCCCGCTCCGGGCTACGAGTTGGCCGAGAGTTTCCATGCCATCCTCGGCCAGACCCCCCGCATCGTCGGCGGCAGCCTTCTCGCCTTTCTCGCCGGCTCCTACGCCAACAGCGTGATTCTCGCCCGGCTCAAGGTCCTGACCGCTGGCCGGCATCTCTGGGGCCGCGCCATCGGCTCGACCGTCGTCGGGCAAGGGGTCGACACCTCCATCTTCCTCGGCGTCGCCTTCCTCGGCGTCCTCCCCGGCTTCGTCCTCTGGGACGTCTTCGTCTCGAACTACCTCTTCAAGGTCGGGGTCGAGGTCGTGCTGATCCCCGTCACCTACCTCGTCGTCGGCGCGCTCAAGCGGGCCGAGGGGGTCGATGTCTTCGACGACCGGACGTCGTTCGGGCTCCTCCCCCTGATCGACCGCCCGTCCCGGTCCAGACGGCGTCCTGATCCGGCGTAGAATGAGGGCCGGCTCAGTTCTCCAACCAGCTTCGCCGCCCGAGGAGCAGCGCGTGCCGTCCGCGACCACTCAACCCGCCGCCGGCGAGCAGGGCGACGTCGTCACCATCGGCACCGTCCTGGTCGTCGGGGCCGGCACGATGGGGAGCGGCATCGCCCAAGTGGTCGCCCAATCCGGGATCCAAACCTTCCTCTACGACGCCGACGCCCCGGCGCTCGAGCGTGCCCTGAAGACCATCCCCGCCGCGTGGGAGCGGGCAGTCGCCAAGGGCCGCCTCCGCTCCGAGCAAGTCGAGGCGGCGGCGTCTTCGCTGACCGCCGCCGGATCCCTCGACGCCGCCGCCGAGGTCGAGCTGGTGATCGAGGCGATCATTGAGGAGGTCGCGGTCAAGGAGGCGCTCTTCGCTCGCCTGGCGGAGCTGAGCCCAGCGGGGACGATCCTCGCCTCGAACACCTCCTCGCTCTCAATCACCCGCCTCGGCGCCGCGGCGGGCGCCCCGGAGCGGGTCGTCGGTCTCCACTTCTTCAACCCGGTGCCGCGGCTGCCGCTGGTCGAGATCGTCCGCGGCCTCGGCACGGCGGACGAGACGATCGACCGCGCCGTGGCCTTCGCCCAAGGCATCGGCAAGACGCCGATCGTGGTCGCGGACGGACCCGGCTTCGTCGCCAACCGCGTCCTCGTGCCGATGATCAACGAGGCGATCTTCGTCCTCGGCGAGGGGGTCGCCGACGCCGCCGCCATCGACGAGGTGATGCGGCTCGGCGCCTCCCACCCGATGGGGCCGCTGGCCCTCGCCGACCTGATCGGCCTCGACGTCTGCCTGGCGATCATGGAGACGCTCCAGCGCGATCTCGGCGACGACAAGTACCGCCCCGCCCCTCTGCTCCGCCGCCTCGTCGCCGCCGGCCGGCTCGGCCACAAGACGGGCATCGGGTTCCACCAGTACAGCGACGACACCGGATGAGTTGACGTCGCCGCCTCAGCTTGGGGCAATCCGTCGCCCCTCCCCGGCCCCGACGAGTGACCCGGTGCGCTGACCGCCTCACCTCGCCCAGCTAAGCGGCGGCAATGACAGGCTCCAGCGGTGGGCGTCCGCCGGCGACCGGAGCCGAGACGGCCTACCCCCCAGAGGACAAGAGACGATGGAGATGCCCCACGAGACGGTCACGGACGATGCGGCGATGGCGACCGTCCCTCCCGAGCACCCGATCCGCGTCCTCGTCGCCAAGCCCGGTCTCGACGGCCACGACCGCGGCGCCAAGGTGATGGCCCGCGCCCTCCGCGACGCCGGGTTCGAGGTCGTCTACACCGGCCTCTTCCAGACGCCCGAGATGATCGCCACCGCCGCCCTCCAGGAGGACGTCGACGTCGTCGGCCTCAGCATCCTCTCCGGCGCCCACCTCGTCCTCTTTCCCCGGATTATGTCCGCCCTCCGCCAGCGCGGTCTCGACGATCTCCTCGTCGTCGCCGGCGGCACGATCCCGGCCGACGACGTCCCCCTCGTCCGCGAGATGGGCATCGCGGCCGTCTTCGGCCCAGGGACATCCTTCGGCGAGGTCGTCGCCTTCATCCGCGAGAACGCCCCCGTCCACCGCGACGAGTCGTAGCCAATGCCGTCGCAGCCGCCCCAGCCGCCGCCGTCCGACCTGGCCGACCGGCTGCTGGCCGGCGACCCGCGGGCCCTCCCCCGTCTCGTCTCCCTCGTCGAACGGGGCAGCCCAGCGGGCGAGAACGCCCTCCGCCGCCTCTACGCCCGCACCGGCCAGGCCCACGTCGTCGGCATCACCGGGCCGCCGGGCGCCGGCAAGAGCACCCTCGTCGGCGCCCTGATCGGCGCCGTCCGCCGCGCCGGGCACCGCGTCGGCGTCGTCGCCGTCGATCCCTCGAGCCCCGTCACCGGCGGCGCCCTCCTCGGCGACCGCGTCCGGATGCCCGGCTGGCACGACGACCCGGACGTCTTCGTCCGTAGCCTCGCCTCCCGCGGCCGCCTCGGCGGACTCTCGGCCGCGACCGCCGACGTCGTCCACCTCCTCGACGCCGCCGGCTACGACCCGATCCTGATCGAGACCGTCGGCGCCGGCCAGGACGGGGTCGCGATCGCGGCCCTCGCCCTGACCGTCGTCGTCCTCCAAGTCCCCGGTCTCGGCGACGGTGTCCAGGCGATCAAGGCTGGGCCGCTCGAGGTCGCCGACCTCCTCGTCGTTAACAAGGCGGACCTCCCCGGCGCCGGCGAGCTGGTCCGCGATCTCGGCCTGGCGACCCCGCCGCCCGAGCGGACCGGCGGCTGGTCGGTGCCCGTGCTCCGCACCGCCGCCAGCACCGGCGAGGGGATCGACGACCTGCGCCCGGCGATCGCCGCCCACCGCGCCCACCTCCGCGCCGGCGACGGCGCTGGCTGGCGGGCTCGTCTCCAGCGCGCGGCACGGGCCGAAGTCCTCGATCGACTCCGGGCCGAGCTGGAACGTCGCTTCGCCCCCGGTTACGGTCTCGACAATGTCGACCAAGCGCTGGGCGACGTCGCCGCCCGCCGCCGGCCACCGGGTGATCTCGCCGCCGCGCTGGTGGCCGCCTTCGACGCCTCCCTACCGGCCGCGGTCGCGGGCGGCGGCGACCCGGTTCGCGATCAAGGCGGCGGTCGCCCCGGCCCCGATCCCGTTGTCGATGTTGACCACGACGAGACCGGGCGCGCACGACTGGAGCATCGTCGTCATTGCCCCGACCCCGCCACCGCCGAAACCGTAGCCGATCGCGGTCGGTAGCCCGATGACCGGCACCGGCACCAGCCCGGCCACCACCGACGGCAGCGCCCCGTCCATCCCCGCCGCCACCACCAGCGCGTCGACCCCCGACGCGATCAGCCGCTCCAGCGGCCCCACCAGCCGGTGCAGCCCGGCCACCCCGACGTCCCACACCTCCTCGACCGTCGCCCCCATCTCCCGCGCCATCAGCGACGCCTCGGCCGCGACCGGCACATCCGATGTCCCCGCCGAGAGGACGCCGACCCGCCCCCCGGTCGCCGGCGCCGCCGCGCCCCCGACCGCGACCACGACCGCCCGCGCCTGATCGACCCGCCGCACTTCGAACTCCTCGCCCAGCCGGGCCGCGACCTCGGCCGCCACCTCGGGCCGGCAGCGGCTGGCCAACGCCCGTCCGTTCACCTCGGCCAGGCGGCGCAGCGCCGCCGCCACCACCGGAGCCGACTTGTGCTCGGCGTGGACCACCTCCGGGATACCCGCCCGCCGCGCCCGCCCAGGATCGAGCCGGACGGCCGCTTCCGGCTCCTGAAGATTGGCCTCGCCAACGCCCGCGGCCGAACCGGCCAGTGCCGCCCGCAGATCGTCGAAGGGTCGCGGTGCGTCCGGTTCCCTCACGACGGCAGCCCGGCCAGCGCCGCCGCGATCAGCGGTTCGCTCGCGGCAGAGTCGGCGCCGAGCACGAGGTGGAGCAGGAACTCGACGTTGCCAGCCGGCCCCCGCAGCGGCGAGGCGACCGCCCCCCGGACGCCAAAGCCCGCCTCGATCGCCCGCGCCATCGTCTCGGCGAGCACCCGTCGATGGACCGCTGGGTCGCGCACCACCCCCCCTTTGCCGACGTCAGCGCGGCCCGCCTCGAATTGGGGCTTGACCAGCGGCAGGCAGACCCCGCCCGGCCGCAGCAGGCGGGCCGCCACCGGCAGTACCAGCGACAACGAGATGAACGAAACGTCGATCGTCACCAGATCGACTGGCTCCGGCAGGCGCTCCAAGTAGCGGGCGTTGGTCCGCTCGACGACGACGACCCGCAAGTCGTCCCGGAGCTTCTGCGCCAGCAGCCCGTACCCGACATCGACCGCGTAGACGCGGGCGGCGCCGGCTTGGAGCAGACAATCGGTGAAGCCGCCGGTGCTGGCGCCGAGATCGGCGGCGACCACGTCCCCGACCTCGACGCCGAACTCCGCCAGCGCGTGGGTCAGCTTCTCTCCCCCCCGGCTCACGAAGCGCGGCGGAGCCACCAACGCCACCACGTCCTCCGGCCGCACCGGCGCTCCGGCCCGCGTCACGACCGCGTCGTTGAGGGTCACGTCGCCCGCCATCACCAGCGCCCGCGCCCGCGCGCGGGAGTCCGGCAGCCCGCGCGCCACCCACGCGTCGTCGAGCCGCCACCGAGCGGACCGGGCACCGTCCCCGCGGTCCGCCGTGTTCCCGTCCCGCGGGCTCACCGTGACTGCCCGACGCGCTCCAGGAACGGCACGGTCTGCAGATGGCAGAGGGCGACCGCCAGCGCGTCCGCCGCGTCGTCCGGCCGCGGCGGCGCCTCGAGCCCGAGCGTCAGGCGGACCATCTCCTGCATCTGCTCTTTGTCGGCCTTGCCGTAGCCAGCCACCGCCTGCTTGACCTCAGCCGGGGTGTACTCGGCGACCCGCACCCCGACCTGCGCCGCCGCCAGCAAGACGACCCCCCGCGCCTGACCGACCGTCATCGCGTTGGTCACGTTCCGGGCGAAGAAGAGCTGCTCGACCGCCAGCGCGTCCGGCTGGTGGGTCGCGATCAACGCCGCCACGGCGTCGTAAAGCACGACCAGCCGCTCCGGCATCGGCGTCGCGGCTGGCGTCTCGACGACGCCGAAGGCGATCGCCCGCGGCGGATCGCCGCCGGCGACGACCCCAAAGCCGAGCCGTGCCGTCCCCGGATCGACCCCCAGTGTGACCACGATGCCCGATGTCCTATCGGGGAGACCGCCGTTAGCTGGCCGCCTCCGCCAGCACCTCTTCCGGCACGTCGAGGTTCGTGAAGACCTCCTGCACGTCATCCAGGTCTTCGAGCTTTTCGACCAACCGGACCGTCTTCACCGCTTGGTCGGGCTCCGGCGTCAAGGTCGTCTTCGGCCGCATCGTCAGTTGGGCGGACGCGATCTCGTAGCCGCCGCCCCGGAGCGCTTCCTGGACCTTGTGCAGGTCCTGCGGCTCGGTGAAGACCTCGACGGTGGCGTCTTCGACCCCGACGTCGCTGGCGCCGGCGTCGATCGCGGTCAGCGCCACCTCGTCCGGATCAGTCTCGTTCGCCTCCAATTCAATCAGACCGACCTGATCGAACATCCAGCCGACGCTGCCCGTTTCGCCGAGCGTCCCCCCGGCCCGGGTCAGGACCGCCCGCACCTCGCCGACCGTCCGGTTGCGGTTGTCGGTCATCACCTGGATCATCAACGCCGCGCCGCCCGGACCATACCCCTCGTAGAAAATCTCGTCGTAGCTGACGGCGCCCCCCTCGCCCGAGGCCCGGCTCAGGGCGCGCTCGATGTTCTCCTTCGGCATTGAGGCGGCGCGCGCCCGATCGACCGCCAAGCGGAGGCGGAAGTTGTAGTCGGGATCGGGCAACCCTTGACGGGCGGCGACCGAGATCTCCCGCGCCAGCTTGGTGAAGAGCTGACCCCGTTTGGCGTCGGCGGCACCCTTCTGCCGCTTGATCGTCGACCATTTAGAATGTCCAGACATCTCGATCCTCCGGGGAAAAGACGAGCGTCGCCACCGAGGCGTCGCGCCAGGGGGACGAGCAAAACCTCGTCAGTATAGCATCCGAGCCGTCGTTTCGATGGCCGAAAAACCCTCTTGAAATGTGCGCAAAACTCAGCTACACTCGGCCCACGTCCGTGACCCCCGGCCAATGCAGAACGACCCTGTGAGGCGAAGATGCCAGCCCGCACTGGTCGCTATCCACCGACCCCCCCGCCCCTCCGGGCCGGCGCCCCGCCCCCTGACGCGTGGCTCGTCGGTGCCTGGTTTCCGTGACTTCCGGTCACCTCGCTCCGACGACCCGGTCGGCTGACGTCGCCGCGCGGCGCCCCACACCTCCCGTCCGTGGGCGGCCGCGTTCCCGTGTAAGGTGGTGAAGGACTCAATGGTTACGAGTCTCATCTCCAAAGGCAAGGACCAGGGCTACCTCCTCTCCGACGAGATCGTCGCCGCGTTCCCGAACGCCGAGGAACAGATCGACAAGCTCGACGACTTCTACTCGTCGCTCGTCGCCGAGGGGATTCAGGTCCTCGACCAGGCGCCGGCGCGGCCGCTGCCCGTGCCGGCGCCCCCCGCCCCGGAGCGGGGCCGCAACCGCAAGACCAACGGCGCGGCCAACGGCGCGGCCACGACCGAGCGCCGCCACCAACTCGACCGGGCCCTGGAACGGGGCGTCCCCGCCGAGGACTACGGCGCCGGCGTCGGCGACTCGGTCCGCCTCTACCTGCAGGAGATCGGTGAGACGGACCTGCTGACGATGCAGGAAGAAGTTTGGCTCGCCAAACGGATGGAGCGGGGCAAACTCGCCGCCGAGCAGCTGCTCGAGCCGACCCTCGGCGCCGACGACCGCGCCGCCTTCGACGCCGACAAGCTCGATGGCGAGCTAGCCCGCGCCCACCTGATCCAAGCCAACCTTCGGCTCGTCGTCTCCGTCGCCAAGAAGTACGTCGGCCGCGGTCTCTCCTTCCTCGACCTGATCCAGGAAGGCAACATCGGCCTAATGAAGGCCACCGACAAGTTCGACTACGGTCGCGGCTTCAAGTTCAGCACCTACGCCACTTGGTGGATCCGGCAAGCGATCACCCGCGCCATCTCCGACCAGAGCCGAACCATCCGCCTCCCGGTCCACGTCGGGGAGACGATCAACCGCGTCAAGAAGGTCAGTCACCGGCTCCAGCAGATCCTCGAGCGGGAGCCGACCCAGGAAGAGATCGCGCGGGCGATGGACATTTCCGACGACAAGGTCCGCCAGGTCCTCGACGTCTCCCGCCACCCGATCTCGCTCGAAGCACCCGTCGGTCAGGAGGGCGACGCCTTCCTCGGTGACTTCATCGAGGACGAGTCGCTGCCGCAGCCCTTGGAGCTCGCCTCGCACGAGCTCTTGAAGGCACAGATCGGCGACGCCCTCGACAAGCTGACCGACCGCGAGCGGAAGATCATCGTCCTCCGCTTCGGTCTCGAGGACGGCCGCTTCCGGACGCTGGAGGAGGTCGGCCGCGAGTTCGGCATCACGCGGGAGCGGATCCGGCAGATCGAGGCCAAAGCCCTCCGGAAGCTGCGTCATCCTAGCTACAGTCGGAAACTTCGCGGCTACCTCGAATAGCGGCCCGTCGCCGCGCCTGGCCCCGCTCCCGCCGGTGAGTGGGAGCGCGACCCGCGCTCCCGGCAAGCCACCGGCTGGCCGCCGTCGTACGGCCCCCTCTTCCGGGCTTTTGGTAGTGGCTTTCGCATTCTCGCCAGACGCCCTCACCCCCGGCCCCCTCTCT
>JBBSNJ010000021.1:0-12954 GCA_038232775.1 Thermomicrobiales bacterium | reverse complement strand
TCCGGGAGCTCGAAGAGCGGAGGCACGATGGAGCCGCTCCGGTTGATCTACCGCCGGTTCGACGGGTTCGAGCGGGCGTTTCGTCGTCAAGCGGCCGCTTACCAGGAGCGGCAGCCGGAGTTCCGGCTGCGGCTCGAAGCGCTCGACGTGCCCCCGCTCTACCGGCGGATGATCGCCGAGCGGGGTTGCCTCGAGCCCGAGCACGACCTCTTCCTGGCGGTGACGGACTGGTTGCCGGAGCTGATCCGCGATCGGCTGGTGGAGCCGCTCGACGGCTTCTTGGCGGCGTCGCCGCCCGCGGAATGGCCGGATGGGTGGCCCCCTTCCCTGCTCGGGTTGCAGCGCGACGCCCAGGGGCGCACCTGGGGTGTGCCCTACCACGACGGACCGGAGGTGCTGATCTACCGGGGCGACCTCTTCGACGACGCGGGCGAACGCGACCAGTTCCGCCGGCGGCACGGTCGGGAGCTGGCACCGCCCCGGACCTGGGCCGAGTTCATCGAGGTGGCGCGGTTCTTCCACCGGCCGGACGACGGGCTGCACGGGTGCGTCGTCGCGGCCAAACCCGACGGCCACAACGACGTCTACGACTTCCTGCTCCACCTCTGGAGCCGGGGCGGGGTGTTCCTCGACGGGCGAAACCGGCCGGCGTTTGCCAGCCCGGAGGGCGAGGCAGCACTGCGCTACTACCTGGCCTTGATCCACGACGAGCGGGTCACCCAGCCCGAGCCGTGGAACGACGACAGCGTCGCCGCCGGCGACTTCTACGCCTCGGGGCGGGCGGCGATGATGTGGAACTGGGTCGGGTTCCAAGCGGTGGCCGATCTGCCCGAGAGCCCGATCGCCGGTCGCAGCCGCTCGACGATGCTGCCGGCGGGGGACGGACCGAAGGGAGAAGCCGTCTCTTTGATCGTCTACTGGGTGCTAACGATCCCGGTCGGGAGCCGGCGAAAGGCGGAAGCGTGGGCCTTCATGCGCTACCTGGCCGGGCCGACGATGGACAAGGAAACCGCCATGGCGGGAGGCTCCGGGGTCCGTCTATCGACCTGGAACGATCCGGAGGTACGTCGCCGCTTCGGGGGCTACGACGTGATGGAGGAGGTGCACCGGCGGGCACGGACGCTGCCGGCGATCCCTGAGTGGCCGGCGATCAACGAAGTGATCGACCGGATGATGGGGGACGTGGTGAGAGGCCGGGTTCCGATCCCCGAGGCGCTGCGGCGGGCGAGCGCGGAGACGGAGCAGATCCTCCCCGGCGGTGGGTGAAACGGAATCCAGGAGAACACTTTTGCATTTGCGCTGCGGTAGCCGGCCCTCACCCCCGGCCCCTCTCCCGCTGCGGCGGGCGAGGGGAGCTCGGTCGCCGACCGCCGGGGAACACCCACGATTCATCCGGATTCCGGGTGATCCGGAGCCCGGTTGCGCCGTTCCACGAACCGGAGCTGGATAGGCTCCTTCCCCCGCGCACGGGACAGCGGCGAGGGCCGTTGACGGTGCTTTCGGGCCACCAGCTCAGGTGCCACCCGGCGCAGCGTCAGTCGCTCATACGCAGTTTGATTGAACCATGGTGCTCCGGCGTTCGGGAGCGGCTCCCCTCACTCGCCGCGGCGGGCGAGGGGTCGGGGGTAAGGGCCTCTCTCCGGCGAAGCCAACCGATCTCCCGGATTCTGAATCACGGGAGATAGCCGGCGGCGGGTTCGGGGCGGGGACGGAGGCGGGAGGGACAGGGTCCCGCCATCTCCGGCACCGTCACCAACCGATAGCCGCTAGCTTCGAGATCGCGGATGATCCAGGGCAGCGCTTCCGCCGTGGACGAGACGCTGGTCGAGGCGTCGAGATGGAGCTCGACGATGCCGCCGTCGTAGATGCCCCTCATCACGTTGTCGTAGACCGACTCGGCGGTGGCGTCCGGATCCCAGTCGGCGCTCTGCACTTTCCAGCCGACGTTGGTGTAGCCCTGGGATGCGACGAGGGCGCGGACTCGCTCGTCGCTGGCGCCAGCGAAGGGGGTGAACCAGGGGTCGGCCGCTCGTCCGCCGGCGGCGGCGATCGCGGCGTCGGCGGCGGCCACATCGGCGGCGACGTCGCCGTCGTCGCGGATCGTCAACTCCGGCGGGAGGTAGCCATGGCTGCCGACGACAAACCCGCCGGCGAAGAGGCGCTGGAGGAGCGCCGGGTTCTGCTCCGCCCACCAGCCCATCACGAAGAAGGTGGCCGGCGCCCCTTCCTCGGCGAGGGTGTCGAGGATCGCCGTCGCCGGCTCGTAGCCGGAACCGACGTTGAAGATCAGGGCCACGCGATCGCAGCCCGGCTCCCCCTCGACGACCCACCCGGCATCCGGCTGGGCGGCGATCACCGAAGGTGCCGACCCCCCCGCTGCCTGAACGACGGCGGCGATGGCGACCACCAGCCCAGCCACTAGCGAGCGAAGCGCGCCCGCTGATCGAACGTCCCGGCAACCGCTCATAGTCGTCCTCGCTCGCCTGGACGCGCACCGCGGACTGGTCGCCGCCGGGGATCGGGCGGCGCTCCGCCACCGCGGTTCAGCCTACCGCAGCGCCGCCCGGTTTTCGACCCGACGCGGAGCCTGGGACGCGAGCAGTCGAGTCCCGGACCTCCCGGGTTTGGACACGCGCGGATGGGGGAGCGAGCCCATCGCCGTGCCCTCGTCCACGTGGCCCCTTGCCGGGGTGTGGACTCTCCCGTACAACCCCGACTACCGATCGAGACGGCGGCGGCTCGGCGGCGAGCGGCCGGCACGGACGCGGGGATGACGCGCCGGCGACGACGGAGGGAGACGATGGTGGTCACCCAAGAGCGCGAGACCGAAGCCGGCACGGCCGAGCTCGATCGCGAGACGCTGCTCGGGATGTACGAGCGGATGGTCCAGATCCGAACCTTCGAGGACGCGGCGGGGAAGAGTTTCGCGGCCGGGCTGGTGCCCGGCTTCGTCCACCTCTACGCGGGGGAGGAGGCGGTCGCGGTCGGTGTCTGCTCCCATCTCTCCGACAAGGACGTCATCACCTCGACCAACCGCGGGCACGGCCACTGCATCGCCAAAGGGGTCGAGATCGAAGGTATGGTGGCGGAGCTGATGGGCAAGGCAACCGGCACCTGCAAGGGCAAGGGCGGGTCGATGCACATCGCCGACGTCGGCAAGGGGATGCTTGGAGCGAACGGGATCGTCGGCGGCGGCTTTCCACTCGCCTGCGGCGCGGCACTCACGGCGAAGACCCTCGGCACCGGCGGGGTGGCGGTCTGCTTCTTCGGCGATGGCGCCTCGAACCAGGGGACGTTCCACGAGAGCCTCAACCTGGCGGCGATCTGGAAGCTGCCGGTGGTCTTCGTCTGCGAGAACAACGGCTACGCCGAAGCGACCCCGGTCCACTACCACTGCTCGGCGACCGACGTCGCGAACCGAGCCGGGGCCTACGAGATTCCGGGCGTCGTCGTCGACGGCCTCGACCTGTTCGCCGTCTACGAAGCGGCGGGGGAGGCGATCGCGCGGGCGCGGCGGGGCGAAGGGCCGACGCTGCTGGAGGCGAAAACGTACCGTTTCTACGGTCACTTCCAGGGGGACACGATCACCTACCGGACCGAGGAAGAGGTCCTCCGCTTCCGGGAGCGCGACCCGATCGCCGGCCTCAAGCGCTACCTCAAGGAGCAGGGTCTCGCGACCGAGGAGGAGTTGGACGCCATTGACTCCCGGATCGTTGACGCTCTCGACGGCGCCTGGGAGGCCGCGAAGGCTGCCCCGTTCCCCAAACCGGAAGAGACACTGACCGACGTCTACGTGAGCTACTGAGGGCCGTCGGTTCTCGGCCGGTGGCTATCGGCTACCGGCTATCGGCTATCGGCCGCCGGTTTATGGTCAAGCGGGGGGGGTGCTGGCACGGAGCCGTCCAGCACGGCGGCGAGCGCATTGATCGCCTGCCCGGTCGATACATCTGCCGGAGGAAACTTCCCGATAGCCGAAAACTGATAGCCAGCGGCCGAAAGCCGAAAGCCGATAGCCGATAGCCAGGAGGAAAGTGCACGATGGTAGCGACGGCGACGACGGTGGCGACGGCGGCGACGGCGGCGACGCAGACGATGACCTACGCCGAGGCAGTGCGGGAGGCGATGCGGATCGCGATGCGGGACGATCCGCGGGTGATCCTGATGGGGGAGGACGTGGCCGGCGGGGCGGCGGTCGACCACCTCGCCGACGAGGATGCCTGGGGCGGGCCGATGGGGGTCACCAAGGGCCTGGTCCAGGAGTTCGGGCGCGACCGCGTGCTCGATACCCCGATCACCGAGGCGGGGTTCATCGGGGCGGCGGTCGGCGCGGCGGCGACCGGGCTGCGGCCGATCGCGGAGCTGATGTTCGTCGACTTCTTCGGTTGCTGCATGGACCAGATCTTCGACCAGGGAGCGAAGTTCCGGTACATGTTCGGGGGCAAGGCGAGCTGCCCGGTCGTAATCCGAACGATGATCGGGGCCGGGGTCAGCGCGGCGGGGCAGCACTCCGGCTGCCACTACTCGGTCTTCACCCACATGCCGGGGATCAAGACGGTCGCGCCCTCCACGCCGGCCGACGCCAAGGGCCTACTGCTGACGGCGATCCGCGACGACGACCTCGTGATGTTCTTCGAGAACAAGGTGCTCTACGCGATGAAGGGGGAGGTGCCCGACGGCGACGTGGCGATCCCGTTCGGCGTCGCCGACGTCAAGCGGGAGGGGAGCGACGTAACGATCGTCGCCATCTCGCGGATGGTCCACCAAGCGTTGGCGGCGGCCGAGGAGCTGGCCGCGGACGGGATCGAGGCCGAGGTGATCGATCCGCGGACGCTCTCCCCCCTCGACGACGCGACGATCCTGGAATCGGTCGCCAAGACCCACCGCCTGGTCGTCGTCGACGAGGACAACCCGCGCTGCTCGGCCGCGGCCGACATCGCGGCGCTGGTCGCCGACAAGGGGTTCGACACGCTCGACGCGCCGATCAAGCTGGTCACGGCACCGCACACCCCGGTCCCGTTCAGCCCGCCGTTGGAGCAAGCGTACGTGCCGAGTCCGGAGAAAATCGCGGCGATGGTGCGGGAGATCGTCTAGGGGATCAGCGGCAGCGAGGAAGGTACGGCAACGAGGCAGTCGGCTCGGAGGAGCAGTCGCCAAGTGGAAGGACGACCATCTGCATCGCCAACGGGTTCCTGGACTCCCCAACCGCCCCCTAAAGAGGGAGAGCGGAGTCTGGACCAGAGCTAGGAATGGGTTCACGCCATCCTCGGGAGCATTGGCAGTTTGCTCGCGTTGACCGGGGCTCTTGGTCCGAGGCGACACCTTGACGCAGGACTCGCCTCCGCTTCCCTCCACGGAATCAGCGGCACGGATGGGCAGATCGCTCTCGGACTGTCGGCCGTTGCCTTCGTGCTGGTGCTGAAGGCCGTCACACAGCGTCCCCAACGAGCCTTCGTTGCTGAACTGCTCTTGCTTGCGGTTGGCGGCATCGGTCTCTACCACATCTCCCGGAGTCAACAGCGCATTGCGGCGCTGGACGATGGCACCCGCGGTGCCGTGGGAAGGGGTCTCTACGCGATGGTCGCCGGAACCTCGATTGGGCTTTTCGGGGCGTTCGGGGAGGCTCGCGACGGACAGCACCGCAACGAGCGATCACGACATCACGAGGGAACAACTCGAGTGTTGTCAGGAGCGTCCAGAAACGGAGGGGGTTAAGGTATGCCCACAGTGGTCACGATGCCGAAGTGGGGCTTGACGATGACGGCCGGCACGGTCACCGGCTGGGTCGCGAGCGAGGGGGAGACGGTCAGCGCCGGCGCGCCGCTCCTCACCGTCGAGACGGAGAAGGCGGTCAACGACGTCGAAGCGCCGGCCGACGGCGTGCTGCGTAAAATCCTGGCCGAGGCAGGGGCGGAGATTCCGGTCAGCGGGCCGGTCGCGGTCCTGGTCGCGCCGGACGAGTCGGTCAGCGACGAGGAGATCGCGGCCTTAGTCGCGGGGGCGGCGCCGGCGGGAGCGGCAGCCTCAAAGGAATCTACTCGAGAACGACCAGCGCGGGCGGGACGGGAGGCAACGCGCGACGAGTCGGGACGCGTGAATGCTTCGCCGGCGGCGCGGAAACGGGCGGCCGAGCTCGGGGTCGACCTGAGCAAAGTCGAGGCGACGGGTCCAGCCGGCCGGATCACGAGCGACGACGTCGAGCGCGCGACGGTCGGTGCGGCGGCGGCCGCGGCCGAGCCGACGATCGAGACGGTGACACTCGCGGACGGGCGCACGCTGTCGGTCCTGCTGGCGGGCGGGGCGAGCGGGGCGCCGCTCGTCTTCCTCCACGGGCTAGGCGGGTCGCAGTCGACCTGGGCCAACGCGCTCGGGGAGTTGGCCAAGGAGCACCGGGTCGCCGCGATCGATCTGCCGGGGCACGGCCGGAGCGACAAGGCCGATCCCGCCACGACCGACTACTCGGTGCCGGGGCTGGCCGAGCCGATCGCGGAGGCGATCGAGACGCTGGGCCTGGCCCCCGCGGTGCTGATTGGGCACTCGCTGGGCGGTGCGGTCGCCCTCCACCTGGCAATCGAACGGCCGAAGCTCGTGGCGGCCCTGATCTTGGTCGACTCGGCGGGACTCGGCGAGGACATTTCCCCGGAGCTGCTCGACCGGGTGGAGGCCGTGCCGAGCCCGGAGGAAGCCCGTCGTCTACTCGAGCTCTTCTTCGCCGAGAAGCGACTGGTGCTCGACCGGGGCGTCGAGGAGATGTATCGGTCGCGGACAGTGCCCGGAGCGGAGAGCGCGCAGCGGGCGATCGCGGCCGCCAGTTTCTCGCGCCAAGGCCAGTTGATCGGGCTCCGCGACCGGCTGGAGGAGGTCGCGGTGCCAACGCTGATCGTCTGGGGGGATCAGGACGGGGTGATCCCGGTCAAGCACGCCGCGGCGGCGGCGGAGCGGATCCCCGGCGCCTGGCTGGAGGTGATCGAGGGGATCGGGCACGTGCCACAGGTGGAGGCAGCGCCCCAGTTTTCGGCGGTCGTTCTCGAGTTCGTGCGATCAACGCCGCCGGCGGCGGCCGGTTAGCGTTCGCGCCGCGGACGGAAGGACCGGGATGACGCAGCCGCCGCTGGTGGGGATCATCGCCAATCCGGCTTCGGGCAAGGACATCCGGCGCCTCGTGGCGCACGGCTCGACGTTCGACAACAACGAGAAGATCAACATCGTGCGCCGGGCGCTGGTCGGCCTGGCCGCGACCGGGGTCGAACAGGTGGCCTACCTGCCCGACGGTTACGCGATCGTCGCCCGCGCCGCCGAGCCGCTCCGGCTCGCGCTTCCGGTCGAGCCGCTGCCGATGGCGGGAAGGGGCGATGCCGGGGACTCGCTCGAAGCGGCCCGCCGCTTGGCCGAGCTGGGGGCGGGGGCGATCATCACGCTCGGGGGGGACGGGACGAACCGGGTGGTGGCGAAGGGGTGCGGCGACGTGCCGCTGGTGGCGGTCTCGACCGGCACCAACAACGTCTTCCCGAGGATGATCGAGGGGACATTGGCGGGGCTGGCCGCCGGGTTGGTGGCGACCGGGATCGCCGCGGACGGTTGCGAACGGTCCGAGGTGGTGGAGCAACGGCCGCGGCTAGAGATCGAGATCGACGGGACGGTCCGCGACATCGCCTTGGTCGACGTCGCCACCAGCCGGCGCCGCTGGGTTGGGGCGCGAGCGCTGGGGGAACCGTCGGACCTCTCCGAATTGGTGCTGTCGCGGATCGCGGGGGCCGAGATCGGGATGGCAAGCCTCGGCGGGCTCCTCTTCCCGGACGCCGCCGGGGAGCCATCCGGTGCCCACCTCCGGTTCGGCGAGGGACCAGGGTCGCGGACCGTGTTGGCCCCGTTGGCGCCGGGGATGCTGCGCTTGGTCGGTGTGGAGCACGCCTCGCTCGTGGAACCAGGCAGCTGGGTCGAGCTGCGCGGCGAGGCGGGGACGATCGCGCTCGACGGGGAGCGCGAAATCGAAGTGCCGCGCTCCGGGACACCGATTCGGGTCGGTCTCAATCCGGACGGGCCGTGGGTGGTCGATGTCGAGGCCGCGCTGCGGGCGGGGGCGGCGGCGGGACTCTTCTGGCGCACCAACGATCAGTGACAGCGACGCGGTCCACGATTCGTGCAATGCGAGAGTGAGGATTTCGGCGCCGATCGCTACCCCCGTGCGGCCGGGCGACGAAAGCGCTTGACTGGCATTTTCGCTAGGAACTCGGAACGTATGGGGAACCCAGTTGAGCCGTTCCGCTCTGGGGAGTGGGAACGTCTCCCCTCTCCCGCGTGCGGGAGAGGAGCCGGCGGTGAAGGCTTCTTTCGGGAAGTGGAAGCGATCACGCAGAATCCGCATTCGGTGATCGGGTCGGTATGCCGGAGAGCTGCCCTCACCCCCGGCCCCTCTCCCGTGCGCGGGAGAAGGGAGAACGTCCAGCAAACCAGACCGGAACGATTCGACCGGGTTCCGGATACGTACCGCCAGGTGTCACCGGCCGCTGATGGTGAGCGGCGGCACCGAGAATCAGGGAAGTGCCGCACTGGCGTCGGCGCGCTCGCGCTGTCCGCGTCGCGTTCATGCTTCGGGCGGGCGTTGGTCGGCCCATGGGGCGATCGCCTCGAACGCGGCGGCGGCCCGGAGGACGGTGGCATCGTCGCGCCAGCGGCCGACGATCTGGAGGGCGACGGGGAGACCGTCGACGAAGCCACAGGGCACCGCGGCGGCCGGTTGACCGGTCAGGTTGAACGGGTAGGTGAACGGCGTCCACTCGATCGGCGTGTCGTCCTCCGGATCGGCGCGCTCGGGCTGGGCGGCGCCGGCGGCGAAGGCGGTGACCGGGAGCGCGGGGGTCAGCAGGAGGTCGTAGGGTTGCATGAATCGCCGCACGCGCTGCACGTAGTCGTTGCGGCGAATCAGCGCGCTGGCGAGCGCTTCGGCCGGAAAACCGCGACCGTGCTCGACCACTTCGAGCAGACCGGGGTCGAGCCGGTCGCGGACGTCGTCGAGCCGCCCCGCGAAGTAGCCGGCCATCGCAGTCGACCACATGACGTCGACCATCGGCCAGGGGTTCTCGAGGTCGGGCTCCACCTCCTCCACCCGACAGCCGAGGTCGGTGAAGCAGCGGGCGGCCTGCTCGATCGGCGCCAGGACCGAGGGCGCGATCTGGGCGTAGCCGAGATCGGGGGTCCAAGCGACCCTGAGGCCGTCGACGCCGCCGTCGCAGGCGGCCAGGTAGCCGGTCCCCTCGGGTGGGGACCAGGAGAGGCGGTCGCGCGGGTCGGCACCGGCGACCGCGTCGAGCATAAGGGCGGCGTCGCGAACGGTGCGGGTCATCGGTCCGAGGTGGGAGAGGTCGCCGACGGCGCTGGCTGGGTACTGAGGAACCAGCCCGAACGACGGCTTGAGACCGAAGATGCCGCAGAAGGCCGCCGGGATCCGGATCGACCCCGCGCCGTCGCTCCCCTGGGCGAGCGGACCGAGACCGGCGGCGACGGCCGCGGCGGCGCCGCCCGAGGAACCGCCTGCGGTCCGGCCGTGGCGCCACGGGTTGTGAGTGGGACCGACCAGGCGGTTACCCGAGTCCCCTTTCCAGCCGAGCTCGGGGGTGTTGGTCTTGCCGAGCATCACGGCCCCGGCGGCGTAGGCGCGCTCGACGACGGGAGCGTCTTCGTCGGGCACCCAGTCCGGATCGACCAGCGAACCGCGGGTCGTGCGGATGCCCTTGGTCGGCGTCAGATCCTTGATCGAGATTGGAATCCCCGCCAGCGGGGCGGCGTCGCCGGCGGCATAGGCGCGCTCCGCGACTCGCGCCTGCTCTCTCGCCAGCTCGGGAGTGACCGTGATGAACGCGTTAAGGCGAGGATTGAGACGGTCGATCCGCTCCAGCAGTGCGTCGGCGACCTCGACCGGGGAAAGCTCGCGGCGACGGTACCGCTCTCGGAGGTCGAGGGCGGAGAGGAAGGCGATTCCCTCGGCCGGGTCGCCAGTGGCGGCGTCGGTCTCGGTCGACACGTCGATCCTCCGTCTGATCGCGCGGGGGCCAGAGGGCGGTCCCAGCTACTCGAACGGACGCGCGCCCAGGGTGGCGGTCAGCGTCAGCACCTCGTCGCCCCGGCCGACCGTGATGGCCACCGTCTCCCCCGGCCGGTAGCCGAGGAGGACGTCGCCGAGCGGGCGATCAGGTCCGATAGCCTCGTCGTTGATCGCGAGCAGCCGATCGTCGGGTCGGATGTCGGCGGTCGCGGCCGGGCCATTCGGCTCCACCTCCACCACGACCGCGCCGTCGGGAGCACCGGCGGCGACCGAGACGCCAAGGTAGGGGTAAGCCACGCGACCGGACTTGATCAGGTCGGGCACGACCCGCGCCAGGGTGCTCGCGGTTACCGCGAACGAGACCCCTAGGGGTGCCGCCGCGCTCTCGCCCCCGATCAATCCGGGAAGGCGTTCGGCAGCGCTCGGAGTGCCCGGCAGCGGGATCGCCGGTGACTCCCCCGCCGTGCCAACGGCGGGAGGCGTCAGCAGGGTAGCGGCATCGACCAGTAAGCCGACCAGCCGACCGGAGCGGTCGAGCAGCGGCCCGCCCTCCATACCAGGCGCCACCGGCGCGCTGTGCTGGACGACCATGAACGACCCAGGCGCCCAGGGGAGACCTCGCTCCGGGACGCTGACGACGCCGGTCGTCACGGTCCCTGGCAGGAGACCCAAAGCCGCGCCAACGGCGACCACCTCCTGCCCCGGCTGGAGGCGAGGGTCGTCCGCGAGCGGGACAGAGGCGCTGACTGGACCATCGATCTGGAGGATCGCGATTCCCGCTCGGTCGTCGACCCCGACCAGTCGGCCGCGCTGGATCTCGCCCGACGAAAAGGCGACTTCAAACTCGTCGGCCCGCCGTGCGACCGAGGCGACCGTCAGGACGTGCCCGGCGTCGTCGATGACGAACCCCGAGGCCGCCCGTCGGTTCCGACCGTCGCCCACCGGAACGATCGCGACCAACGCTGGGTCGGTGCGCGCGACGAGTGCTTCAACGCTCCCCTCCCCCGCCGGGGAAGCGGTCGGCTCGCTCGGAATCGCGGTTGGCGGCGGCGGGGTCGGCGGCGACGGCGACGGCGGGCTCGGGCTCGGGCTCGGGCTCGGGCTGGGTGCAGGCGACGGCGACGGTTCCGACGTCGGTGGAGGCGGGGGAGGCGTCGGCTGATCGGGCGACGGCTCGAGGCGCACCGGCCCTCCAAGCTGGCCCTCGGGCGTCGGGAAGGGTTCCTGACCGAGGCTTGAGCGGGGCACGCCGACGAAGACGAGGGCGAGGGCGAGGACGAAAGCGAAGGCGGCGATCGTTCGGCGCATCGGCTCCTCCGTTCGGTGGACCTGAGGGCGGTGCCAACCCGAAGGCTACCGGTGGCGCCCTGATCTCGCAAGCGCCGCCGCAAGGGTGGTGGTCGGCCCGTTGCGTCGACACCCCCTCTGGACGGGGTGAACACCGCACCAGTCGATGCCTAACCCAGAATCCGAGAGATGACATTCGCTTCCCATTAGAGGCCCTCATCCCCAGCCTCGCTCCGGTGCGCGGTAGCGAGGAGCAAGTCCGGCTGCCGACAACGGGATGGTTCAACTGGATCCGGAAGGAGTCAGATTCCGAAAGGTCGCCTCCCCGCTCCGACGAGCCAACCACCCACCCACGCCTCTCCCAGGTTCCGCTCCACTTGGAGGCGCCCACCCGGTCGGCCGGACGAGAAGTCGGGGCGCACTGAACGTGGTGCCGGGGTCCCAAGCGTCCCTGTCCCGATCAGCGCTCAGGTGGCCACCTCGAGACGAGGCCCGGACAGCCAGGGCTGCTCCGGAACGTCCTCTGGGTGGGCCGGTCAGGGAGGTCGAGGCTCCCAGCGAAGCGATCCGGCACCCGAGGGTTGGAGCTCGAGATCGGCGTGCGATACTGGCGAGACCCCGCGCGTCCCCCGAGCACGCGGCCCGCGGACCAAGCGACCGCGGCAACGACAGAGGGCAGAGGAGTCGGCGGGTGGGCGAGACGGACGACGGCGACCGGGAGCCGAGCTATTGGATCATCGTCGGTTCGGTCGATAACTTCCAGCGAACCGCCGACCTGGGGTTTCGGGTCCAGGGAATGAAATCGCGGCACCGGAAGAAGGCGGAGCGGATGGCTCCCGGCGACAAGCTGGTCTACTACCTAACGGGGGTCAAGGCGTTCGCGGCGGTGACGACAGTCCGCTCCCGATACTTCGAGAGCCACGATCCTATCTGGGTCAGCAATAATCCAAAGAAGGGGGACGAAGACTACCCGTTCCGGGTTGAGATTGAGCCCGACCTGACCCTCGCGGTCGAGGCCGCGCTGCCGGCGGAGCCGACCGCCCGGCAGATGGCGCACGTCGCGAAGTGGCCGGCGGCGAACTGGACGCTGGCCTTCCAGGGGAACGTGCACGAGATCGGAGCCAGCGACTATCGGCTGATTCGTAAGGCGCTCGACGAGCGGGTACGAGCGCGGGTCGCCCCGAACAACGATGACTGACACCGACCACGGGCCCGCCGCTGGCGGCGAGCGAACCACCTATCGAGTGCATCTCTGCTTCGGACCGAACTGCTCGCCGCGGGGGAGCCGCGGCCTGCTGCCGGTGCTCGAGGCCGCAATCGCCCGCGAGGGGTTGCGTGACCGGGTCGAGGTCACCGTCGCCACCTGCCGCGACCGCTGCGACTATGGCCCGTCCATGAACGTCTACCCCGGCCCCGTCTTCTACAACGAGCTGACGCCGGAGGCAGTCGAAGAGATCGTGCGGGAGCATTTCGCGAAGGGACGGCCGGTCGCGCGCTGGTTCTTCCGGCCGAAGCCGGCGCGGCCGATGGCGGGAGCGGGGCGGCGGCGGGGCTAGCGCACGGGACCGATGACGCCGGTTGTGGGGCAGCCCGCAGACAGCGCCAGTCGTCCCGCACCGACAGCCTTG
>JBBSNJ010000020.1:0-13034 GCA_038232775.1 Thermomicrobiales bacterium | reverse complement strand
GGTGCCGCTGGCGGGGCTCGGGCTCGGGTTGATCGGGTGGGGCCGGTGGTAAGCGCGCCGGGTTGGGGCGCCGCCCGATGACGGAATGCCGAGGGCGGTCGCCCTCGGCTGGCGGCTGCTGCCGCTGCCGGTGGTGGCGTTCGCGGCCTTCGTGGCGTCGGCGCCCTACCTCTGGCCCGATCCGATCGGACGGACGGTCGCCTTGTTCCGCTTCCGGGCGGAAGAGATGGCGGGGCAGGGACGGATCTGGAGCGAACTCGACGTGACCAGCCGGGCCGACGCGCTGAGCCGGGTCGGCGCCTGGTTGGGGGAGCGACGGTCGACCACGGGGGCGGCTGCCCAGTGGCTGGCGCAGCGGGCCGGGATCGAGTGGACCCCACCGATGGGGATCGACCTGATCCTCGCCGTCGCGGGGGCGCTGGTGCTGGCGGCGCTGGTGCTGCGGCAGGGGGTCGCCAGCCCCGCCGCGCTGGCGGCGATCGTCCTCGGCGGAGAGACCGCCCTGATCGTGCTCGGGATGCGGGCGGACTTCGAACGCTATCTCTACCCGGTGCTGCTGGCGGCGGTGGTCTGCGCCGGCCTGTTCGTCGGGCAGGGCTGGATGTTGGTGCAGGCGGCAGCGGTTCGCCTGATCAAGGGCGAACATCGGGTAAGGTCGGCGGACGCTTCGGTGTCGGAGATGTCCGGTCAACCCCTCCGTGTCTGACCCTCGAGGCCCCGGCGAGGGCGAGACGCCGGGGGCGGGGGGCGCGGCGGTGCGGGACCCGTCGCGGCGGGAAGACGGCATTCGGTTCGCGCGGCGGGGAAGCTCCCGCCTCGCCTACGTGGCGCTCGGCCGCGGGGGCGACGGAACGACGTCGATCTTGGCGCTCCATGGGCTGCTGGCCGACCGCTCTGCCTTCGCGTCGTTGCGAGGGGCGGCGGCCGGGCTCGGCTCCCGGTTGCTGTTGCCCGACGCCCGCGGCCACGGGGCGACCGCGGCCGTCGCGGGACGTCGCTTCACACTCGGCGAGCTGGCGGACGACGCGGCCGCGGTCCTCGACGCCGAGGGGTTCGAGCGGGCGCATCTGGTCGGGCACGGGCTCGGGGGGGCGACGGCGCTCGCCCTGGCGGGGACGCGTCCGGATCGGGTGCGGTCGCTGGTGCTGGTCGAGCCGTCGTTGCCTGGGCTCGCGACGGAGGACGGGGACGCGGCCGCGAGGTGGGCCGCCGGGCAGGCCCGGGAGCGGCTGCGGGTGGTGGCCGACTTGGCCGATAAGGGATTGGTCGATCGCGCGCTCGATGCCTACTTGGAGCCGCGCCTCGGGCCGGACTGGCGGGAGCGGCTCCCGCGGCCTCGATCGGGGGCGATTCGTCGCCACGCGGCAGCGCTCGGGCCGCTCCTCGCCGCCCTCGCGGCCCCCGGAATCGAGAACGCGATTAGGGCTGGGCTGCGGGCACCGACGCTCCTCCTCCGTGCCGAGGGTGCGCAGCCACTCGACCGGGTGGCGATCGACCGCTTGGTCGCGTTGGCGCCAGCGGTGCGGCTGGCGGTCGTCCCTGGCTCGGTCGATGACTTCGATCTGGCCAGTGGGGACGGGGGCAAGGACCTGATCTGCCTGGTGATCGACTTCCTCGCCGGTCAGGAGGGCGCCGGCGTGGCCCCGCGGGAGGCGCCTTCTCCGGAATCTGGTTGATACGGAGTCGAGACGAACGATTCCTCGTCGCGGAAAGAAGCTTTCACCGCCGGCGCCCTTGCCCCGGTCCCGTGCGCGGGAGAGGGGAGCCCGCCCTGAACGGAGCCGATGGGTGCGGGCCGCTCCGAGCGGAGCGGCAGCGATCACCCGGCCTCGGTGACACCCCTTCTCGGCCGCCGCGCAGAGCGACCAGCCCCGTCACGGATGATCGAGGTGCGTCAACGGCTCTTGGCGCTGCTGTTGATTGCACGGGAGCGGAGAGCGTCATCGACCGCCTGCCGGAGGGCGCGGGCGGCGGCTTGCGGGTCGGCGGCGGCTTGGATGGCCGAGACGACCGCGACCCCGTCGGCGCCGGCGGCGATCAGGTCGGGGACGCGGTCGAGGGTGATGCCGCCGATCGCGACGATCGGGAGGGCGAAGCGGTGGGCCGGACCGAGGACCGAGGGCGGGACCACGGCCGCTTCGTGCTTGGTCGGGCTGGGGGCGAAGGCGCCGTAGGCGACGTAGTCGGCGCCGCCGGCCGCGGCGCCCGCGGCGAGGTCGGGGTCGCCGTAGCAGGAGACGCCGAGGATGAGCTCGGGGGACAGCTCCCGCACCCGCCTGAACGGGAGGTCGTCGGCGCCGACGTGGACGCCGTCGGCGCCGGCGGCGAGGGCGACGTCGAGCCGGTCGTCGATCACCAGCGGCACGCCGAGCGGCGCCAGCACCGACTTGAGGGCGCGGGCCTGCTCGTAGAGTTCCCGTCCCGGCGTCTGCTTGCCGCGGAGCTGGACGATCGTCGCCCCCCCGGCAGCCGCCTCGCGGGCGAGCACGGCCGGCTCGGCGGCCGGGAGATCGAGGACGAAGTAGAGCGAGACGTCGAGGGACCTCGTCATCGGTCGCTTTCCTCCAACGGGCCGGAGTTCGGCTCCTCGGTTAGCGCCGCCTCCGAGAAGGCATCGGGTTCGAGGGCGGTGAGGGCGTCGGCGAAGTGGGCGGCCAGGGTGCCGGGGCCGGCGGCGAGCGGCAGGGCACGGGCGGTGGCGAGGGAGAAGGCGGCGTGGGCGGCCAGCGTGCCGGACCACGGATCGGCGGCGGCGATGCAGGCGGCCGTGACGGCGCCGAGGGCGCAGCCGGTGCCGGTGATCCGGGCCAGCCAGGGGTGTCCGCCGCCGACGCGGGCGATGCGCTGGCCGTCGGTGATCAGGTCGCGCTCGCCGCTGACGGCGACGACGCAGCGATGGCGGCGGGCGAGGGCGACGGCGGCGTCGCGGGCGGCGTCGGTCTCGTCGGCCGAGTCGACCCCGCGGGCGCCGCCGCCGGTGCCGCCCAGCGCCAGGATCTCCGAGGCGTTGCCGCGGATCGCGGCGAAGGGGGCGGCCACCAGGAGGGCGGCGATCTGGTCGCTGCGGTAGGGGGTGGCGCCGGCGCCGACCGGGTCGAGGACGGCCGGTTTGGCGCGGGCGACGATCGCCTCGGCGGCGGCGGTGAGCGAGGCGGGCTGGGTCTCGTGGAGGCCGGTGTTGAGGGCGAGGCCGGCCGCGATCGCGGCCATCTGGGCGACCTCGGCCGGGTTATCGACCATCACCGGCGAGGCGCCGGCGGCGAGCAGTAGGTCGGCGACTCGCTGCGGCGTGACGCGGTTCGTGACGCAGACGATCAAGGGGCGGGCGGCGCGCATCGCTCGCCACGCCAGCGCTGCCTCCTCGTGCAAGTTGCTCATAGGTTCCTCCGAGCTCTCTCCCGCGACCCGTCCCGCGCCGATCGCGGGGTCGATGTCGGGAAACGCAGAACGCCGCCTGGCAAGCCGGCGGCGCACGCTGAGAGAGCCTTCCTGCACCGGCATTACCCGGATCAGGTTCGGCGGTCGGCGGCGTAACGGCCACCCTCTCAGCCTGGCTCCCCAAGCTCCCGCGGCGGTGCTTTTCGGTTGTGGGCGCCACCTTAGCGCGGAGCAGCGATCGGCGCAAGTGACCTGGAGCGGCGAACCGGCGACGGCCCCCACTGCGGCGAAGGGAGCGAGCCGCGAACTACTCGTGCTGGACCGCCCTCGGAGGGGGGCGTCGATGCGGCCGGAGCGGCGCCTGCCGTCGCCGCCAGAGGCGCCGGCGGCCAGCGCGGCGCGGACGAGCCCCGGCGCGACGGCTGGCCGAACGTCCTGCCCGCTCTCCGTCGTCCGGAATCTAGTTGAACCGTTCCGCTCTCGGCAGCAAGTCACGCTCCCCTCTCCCGCGCACGGAACCGGGGAAAGGAGGTCCAGGGGTGAGGGCACGTCTCCGCCGAACGCCAATGATCACCCTGATTCCGTATCAGTCTTTCTCCCGCTCCCGCTCCCGATCGTCGGCGAGGTCGAGGGCGAGGACGACGGCGAGGAGGAGGAGGTCGTCCTCGCCGTGGGCGGTCTCGACGCCGTAGGTGTCGCGCAGGGAGATCCAGCGTTTGGAGGCGGTGGCGACGGTCTCCCCGCCGCGGCGGATGGTGAAGTCGTGGTCGAGCAGGCTGCCGTGGAGCTCCAGGTCGTCCGGGCCAGGGACGTCGATCGTGAAGCGGTCGCCGAAGGGAGTGAAGAAGTGCTGGCGGACCTCGGCCGCCTCGCGACCCGCGATCTCGATCTGGTAGGTCGGGCGGAGAGCGATCAGCTTGCGCTGGACCTGGGCGACCTCGTTCCCGGACGGGTCGCGGAGGACGAGGCGGTCGCGGAGGGTCAGGATCTTGCCGTCGACCCGGTAGACGGTGTTCCCCGACTCGTCGGTGATGTCGGAGTCCTCGCCGAGGCCGAAGAACTTCTCGCGGATGACGTAGCGCATGGGTCGTCCTTCCTAGCATGTCGAGGGTCAGAGATGATTGAGCCCGGCGGCAGGAGACGACTCCCGTCGACCCCAGCAGCTCACCGGCGGCGTGGGCGAGGGGGGCGGGGCCACGGGTAGCGCCCGGCGGCTGGTGGGACCACTCGAGCGACGGCACGCTCTGACCTGCCGTGGAGATGGGGCCGAGCCGGCACCGTGCCGCCGCCGAGGAAAACCGTGCGTTGGGGATTGCCCTCGCGGTCAGAACCCGACGTCGGCGGCGCCCTTGAGCTGGAGCAGCTCGCGCGCCTCGTCGGGGGTCGCCGGTTCGAGCGAGAGCTCGCGCAGGATGCGGACGACCTTGGCGACGAGGGCGGCGTTGCTCGGGGCCAACTCCCCCTTGCCGAGGTAGACGCTGTCTTCGAGACCGGTGCGGACGTTGCCGCCCATGATCGCGCCCATCGTCACCAGATTGAGCTGGTGGCGGCCGGCGCCCAGGATCGACCAGAGGTAGTCGCCGCCGAAGAGGCGGTCGGCGGTGCGCTTCATGTGGAGCAGGTCCTCGGGGTCGGTGCCGATGCCGCCGAGGATGCCGAAGATGGTCTGGACGAAGAGGGGGGGCTGGACGACGCCTCGGCCGAGGAGGTGGGCCAGGTTGTAGAGATGGCCGACGTCGTAGCACTCGAACTCGAAGCGCGTGCCGTGGGCGCCGAGCTGGGAGACGATCCGCTCGATGTCCTCGAAGGTGTTGCGGAAGATGTAGCCGCGCGAGCTCTCGAGGTACTGGCGCTCCCAGGGGTGCTGGAACTCCTTGACCCGGTCGATGATCGGGTAGAGACCGAAGTTCATCGAGCCCATGTTGAGCGAGCACATCTCCGGCCGCATCCGGAGCGGACCGGCCAGGCGCTGGTCGATCGTCATCTGCTGGCCGCCGCCGGTGGTGATGTTGACCACGGCGTCGGTGCCGGCCTTGATCGTCGGCAAAAAGCGGGCGGAGAGCTCGGGGTCGGGGTCGGGCCGGCCGTCCTCTGGGTTGCGGGCGTGGAGGTGGAGGATCGCCGCCCCCGCCTCGGCGGCGCCAATCGCCGACTCGGCGATCTGGTCGGGGGTGATCGGCAGGTAGGGAGTCTGAGACGGGACGTGGATCGCGCCGGTGACGGCGCAACTGACGATCACCTTGCGGGCGGCGGTGGCCATCTGGGCTCCTCCGTTGGGGTGGTGTCGGTCCGCGCTCGGGCTGAGCGCTTCGGGGGTGGAGGCTACCATAGCGGGCCGGGACCGAGGTCGGGGCGGGGGCTTTGACCAGTTCCCCCCGGGGCGGTTTGAAAGGCTGATACGGAAATTGGGTGATCAGTCGCGTGTCCCGGAGGGAGGCCCTCACCCCCGACCCCTCCCCCGCCGCGGTGGGGGAGGGGAGCCGCTCCCGAATGCCGGAGCACCACGGTTCAACCGGATTCCATATGAGGCGACGCGACCCCGCCGCCCGCTCGGGGAGTGATCCCCGAGCTGCGGCGACGAACCCGGCTAAAGCCGGCTCGGGGGAGCGGTCGGTGTGTGCTCCACAACGCTCGGTTTCGGCGTTGCCACCTTTCATCTTCGACTCGTGCATAGCTTGAACATACGGAGTCCGGGAGAACGCTTCGCTTGCCCGCTGCCGCGGCCGGCCCTCACTCCCGGCCCCGCTCCCGGTGCGTGGGACAGGGGCAATGGGGAGCGTGGTCACGGACCGCTGGGGGAACACCCGCGATCCACCCGGATTCCGTATCCGTCAATCCCGCTCCGAGACGTCGATCCTCCTGCTCTTTCCCCCGCGTGTGGGAGGGGTCGGGGGTGAGGGCTGCTCTGGGGGGAAGCGGAAACGATTCCTCGTCGTATCAATCGGGTCTGGGCGCGGAGGGAGAGCTATCGTCCGCGCCTTTGTCTCCGTTCCAGGAGAACTGTCGTCAACTGCCGTCGTCGGCGGCCGTGGATCGGGCAGGCGGGGAGGAGTCGGCGTCGAGCGCGTCCTGAGCGGCCTGGAGGACGGCCATCGCCGGGCGTACGGTGCGACCCGAGATCGGAGGCTCGCGGTCCTCGCCGACGGCGGCGAGGAAGTCGGCGTCCTGGTGGATGATCGCGTCGCGGGAGGCGGTGTCGCCGCCGGCGACGAGGTCGCCGTCGGGGCCGCGCAGGGTACCGTGGTCGAAGAGGAGCGTCGTCTCGTCGCCGATCAGGAGGTAGTCCTGGATCGGCAAGTGGGTGTTGTAGGAGAGGGCGACGGTCGCGATCTGATCGGCCGTCGTCCGGATCGTGATCCCGATCTCCATCGGGATGCCGAGTGCGCCGCTGGAGGGGGCGACCTGGGCGGTGACCGCGGCCACGCTGGCGTCGAGCAGCCAGAGGGCGGTGTCGACGGCGTGGGCGCCGTGGTGCCAAAGGAGGTTGTCGGTCCAGCTCCGACGCCGCCCCTGCCAGTTGACGTTCTCCCGCCGGAGGAAGCCGTAGCGGGCGATCACCGCCGTCGGGTGGAGGGCGCCGCGTTCGACCCGGTGCCGGGCCTCCTGGAGGGCCGGGTGGTAGCGCTGGGTGTGGCAGACGCCGAGCCGGCGCCCGGCGGCGGCGGCGAGGGCGGTCAGGCGATCCACGTCGGGGAGGGAGAGGGCGAGCGGGATCTCGCAGAGGACGTGCTTGCCGGCGCGGAGCGCCCGCTCGGTCTGGTCGGCGTGGTGCTCGGACGGGGAGCAGACGACGACGGCGTCGATCGCGGGGTCGGCCAGAACGGCGTCGAGGTCGGTGCCGGCCAGCGGGATGTCGAGTTCGCGGGCGAAGGCGGCGGTCGGCTCGGCGAGGCGACCGACGACGGCGCGGAGCCGGGGCCGCCCTGCCGAGGAATCCTCGCCGACAGTGGCGATCGCCAGCGCGTGCTCGCGGGCGATCGAGCCGGTACCGACCAGCGCCAGGTTCATGGCTACCCCTCCGGGTCAAGGTTGGCGATCGGGACCGGCTCGATCGGGTCGACCAGGGGGATGCCGAAGACCTGGGTGTAGAAGGAGAGCTCGGCTTCGAGCGCGCGCTTGATGTTCTCGGCCCGGCGGAAGCCGTGGCCCTCGCCGGGGAAGGGGACGTAGGCGACCGGGAGCCCCTTCGCGGTGAGGGTCTCGACCATCGTCTCAGCCTGGTTCGGCGGGACGACCTTGTCGTCGAGGCCCTGGAAGAGGATCAGCGGGGCGGTGATGCGCTCGGCGTGGTCGATCGGGGAGCGCTCCCGGTAGACGTCCCGGCGCTCGGGATAGGGGGCGACCAAGCGGTCGAGGTATCTCGATTCGAACTTGTGGGTGTCGAGGGTCATCGCTTCGAGGTCGCCGATCCCGTAGTGGCTGGCGCCGGCCTTGAAGAGGTCGCGGAAGGCGAGGGCGGCCAGGGTGGTGTAGCCGCTGGCGCTGCCGCCGCGGATGGCAACGCGGTCGGGATCGACCAAGCCCCCGCCGATCAGGAAGCGGGCGGCGTTCAGACAATCGTCGACGTCGACGATGCCCCAGGCGCCGTCGAGGCGCTGGCGGTAGGCGCGGCCGTACCCGGTGCTGCCGCCGTAGTCGACGTCGACGACGGCGAAGCCGCGGCTGGTCCAGAACTGGACGGCGAGGTTGAGGGCGGTCGAGGCGGCGCTGGTGGGGCCGCCGTGGCTCTGGACGATGAGGGGAGGGAGCTCGCCCGGAGGGCCGCCGTAGCCGCGATTGGCGGGCGGATAGAACACGGCATGGGCGATCAGACCACCCTCGGTCGGGAACTCGATGGCGCGCGGCGTCGAGAGATCGGCCGGATCGAGCTCGACCGTGCTCGCGGCACGGAGCCGCTCGTGCTTCCCCGAGGCGAGGTCGAGGCGGACGACGGCCGTCGGGGCGTCGGCGCTGCCGCCGCGAAAGACGAGGGAACGGTCGTTGGCCTGGAGACCGGAGATCGAACGGTACGGAGTCTCGATCGGTCTGGTCTCGCCGGTAGGGAGATCGAGGCGGGCGAGGTGGGAGCGGCCCTCCTGGCGGTAGGTGGCGGCCAGGAGGTCATCGGTGGGGACGGCGTAGGTGGTTTGGCCGAAGACCCATTGCGGCTCGCCGAACTCCGCCGCGAGCGGCCAGAGCGGTTGGGCGCTGTCGCCCCGGAGGCGGTAGAGGTTCCACCAGCCGGTGCGGTCGGAGACGAAGCAGAGGTCGCCGCCCGGCCCCCACTCGGGTTGGAAGATCGACTCCTCGGCGCCGCCGGCGACCGGCACTGCCCGCGCGACCGAGCCGGCGGCGTTCAGGTTCCCGACCCAGAGTTGGCAGCCGTCCCACGGCATATTCGGGTGATCCCAGGCGAGCCAGGCAAGCCGGGAGCGGTCCCGGCTGAGACGGGGGGAGGCGAAGAAGTCGTGTCCCTCGGCCAAGATCGCGCCGCCAGCGTCGTCGCCCGCGAGGTCGACGGCGACGAGGGTGTTGACCGGCTCCTGGTTGCCGGCTGAGTGGTCCTCGCGGACGCAGACGACGCGACCGCGCCCGAGATCGAGCTGGAGGTCGGCGTACCGGGAGCCGGTCCCCTCGGGGGTGATCGGGACGGGTGCGGCGTCGGGGTCGATCCGGTAGAGGCGGTCGTCGGCGAAGTGGGAGAAGACGAGCGTGCGGTCGGCGACGGCGAAGGCACCGCCGCCGTACTCGTGGACGCGGGTACGGACGTTAAACGGGGCCGGCGTGGCGTCGGCGGTCCGCCCGTCGGGAGCGCGGCGGACGACGACGGTGCGCCCGCCCTCGGCCGGGCGGCCCTCCTCCCAGTAGACGTCGTCGCCGTCGAGGGCGATTTGGCCGAGGCGGAGGGTGCCGGCGACGATCAGGTCGGCGGTAATCGGCGAGCGCCAGGCGCCGTAGGGGGCGATGGTCGGGACCGGGTCGAGCATCTGCGGTATCTCCTGTCGGGGTGCCGCCACCCCCGAACCCTCCTCCCGCGGTCTGGGGCGACGGGCGGGAGCGGGGGATCGGTGGCTCTCGGCGGCCAAGCAGCTCAGGCGGGCGAACGGATTGCGGGCGGTGACGGGCCGGCTGCGGTGCTGGCCGCCCCCTATGCGAGACGAATCGCTTGGCGCGGAGTCCAGACCACGCCGGTTTGATCCGAGAGCGAGCCGCGGCGGGCGGTCGGCGCCGCGCGGGAGTCGGGTCCCGGAGCGGCCAGGGTCACCGCTGGGACGAGGTCGGGCAAGGCCTGCGCGGCGCGGCTGATCGCCGCCAGGAGGTCCGCTTGGTGCGATCGGTCGCTCCTGGTCGAATCCATTTGTTCCGCCTCCCCGCCCGGCGCCGTCGAGGGCGAGAGCGTACCACCGGCCGGTGGCGGCCCGCTCGCCGGTCCGCTCGGCGCGGACGCCCCGTCGTTCTCCCGGTGATGGTCCCGGTCGCGGCCGACGTTCGCTGATCGGTGGGGGAGCGGCGACGAGGAACTTAGGCGAAGCTCGAGTGATGGCTTCGGCGACCCGGAAAGACTCCCTCGCCCCTTCGGCGCCGCTCAGGGCAGGGTCACGGCCCGCTTGCCCTTGCCCCGTACCCGGCAGAAGGGAGACGTTCCCATTCCTGATCGCGGAACGGTGCAGCGGGACTCCGCGTCAGACGAACCTCTGGTGGATCGTGGTGGCCGCGGCGTCGGCCCTCACCCCCCACCCCCTCTCCCGCTGCGGCAGGAGAGGGGGAGCCGCAGCCCCAGCGATCAGCCGAGGTTGGTATCAGCGGTCGGCTTCGACGGCGGCGCGGCAGGCCGCGGCTCCCCGCACGATCCGCTTCCGAGCGGCGGCGGGGGAGATGCCGAGGAGCTCGGCCAGCTCGTTCCCGGAGAAGCCGCAGAGACCGTGGAGGATCAGCGCCTCTCGAAGCGGGGGGCTGAGGCGGTCGAGGGCGGCCTGGAGCTGATCGCGGTCCACGGAGGGTCCACTCTCGTCGTCGGTGGTCCAGCCGAGACGGGCGAGGGCGGCGTCCGGCAGCAGGTCGAGCGACAGCGGGCGGCGATGCTGGTTGCGCCGCCATTCCATCCGCAGCTCGTTGCGGGCGATCTGGAAGAGCCAGGCGGCGAACGCGCCCCGGTTCGCGAGCTGCCGGCGGGAGCGGAAGGCGGCGAGGCAGGTGGCTTGAACCAGGTCGGCCGCCAGTTCCCGGTCCCCGGTCCGGCTCAACAGGAATCGCGTTAGCGGCAGGTAGTGCTCGACGAGGAGCGAGAGAAGTCGTCATCTTCGACCGGCACCGGGCCATCGCCGTTCGCGGCCGGCCCCGCCGCCGAGGGCATCGTTCCGTTCGCGTCGCCCATGCTCGCACCCTCCCACCCGCGGCCGGCGGCCGGCGAGCGAGGGGTTCGACGCGGAGGCGGGCCCGATGCTGACCCGCCTCGGCGGGATGTCCCATTCTCGCCCTCTCTGGCATCTCTCAAGACGCCGGCGGCTGGTCGCCGGTTACGGGTCGGCGCGACCCGGCACGGGAGCCGGTGTTGGACTGGCTACCCGCGTTCCTCGCGGCGGAGGGAATCATGGACGAGCGATCCTCCTTGGTCGGCAGCGGTCGGATGCGGCGCTCGGCTCGACTGGCGCTGGTGGCGCTGCCGCTGGTCGGCGGGCTGGCGCTGGCCGTCCCGATGAGCGCGGCGGCCCAGCTCGCGACGGTCGACCAACCGAACTTGTCGGCGTCCGGCTCCGGCCGGGCGAGTGGTGCGGCGGAGACGGCGCGGATTCAGTTCTTGGTCGGGATTCAGGATCCGTTCGGGGGATCGTTCGGAGGGCCGCCCCCGGCGATGGATCAGGGGCTCGGGGAGGAGGGGACGCCGAGCGCGGCCGGAGGCGCGGACGACGCGGAGCCGGTCGGCGACTTCGAGTCTGGCGGACCGGCGGGGCCGCCGGCGATCACCGAAGACGATCTCGAGCCGATGCTGGCCGTGATCGAGGAGGCCGGCGTCGAGCGGGAGGCGATCGCGATCAACACGGGACCGAGCGTCGCCGGCCTGTTCGGGCCGGGGGGGCCGGGGACGGCGTTGGTCGAGTTCTCGGTCGAGCAGCCGGAGTCCGATGCCGTCAACGGCTTGGTCTCGGACGCCCTCGAGGCCGGGAACGAGGCCGGGCTCTTCGTCCAGCACGCCGGGGTCGACTACGACGTCGCCGATTGCTCGGCCTTGATCCGCGAGGCGCGGGAGCTGGCGACGGCTGACGCCCGCGACTCGGCCGAGCAACTGGCGGAGGTGGCCGAGGTGACGCTGGGCGACCTGATCCAGGTCAGCGACTATGGTTTCTTCGGCACCCCGGCCGAACCGGACGACGAAGGGTGCCCGCCGGCGCCGCAGACCGTCTTCTACGGCTCGGAGAGCCTAGTCGACACGCCGCCGTTCGACCCGTCTAAGGAGGCCGAGGCCAGCGCCTACTCCACGATCAATTTGACGTTCGCGATCACCGAAGACGGCGCGTAGCCGGCGACCCTCGCGCCCTGGACCGGGGCGCCATCCGGTGCCTCGGTCCGGGTCGTGCTTGCGAGCCGGTGAACCTTCCAGCCCCGCGCCGCTACAAGTGGGTTGGGGCGCGGGGCGCGCCGGAGGACGGGAGCAGCAGGAGGCGACGACGATGAGCACGCAGGAGAGGACGTTGGCATTTGGTCGCATCGCGCGTTTCGCCGCCGTCGGGCTGGCCGCGACCCTCGCCTTCGGCAGCGGCGGGGGACTGGCGATGGCCCAATCGTCTCCGGCGCGTGCCGCCGAAGGGATCACCGTCATCGGCTACGGCAAGGCGAGCGCTCCAGCCGAGACGGCGATCCTCCAGATCGTGCTGACGAACGAGGATTACGGCCGCCCGCGGGCGATCCGGCCGGGGGGGACACCCGGCGCCCAAGAGCGGGAGGAGGCCGAGACGGTCACCGACGAGCTGCGGGCGGTCGGCGTCGCCGACGACGCGATTGAGGTGATCGTCAACCCGATCGGGGGGGAGTTCTTCGGTCCGGACTCCGGCCAGACCCGGATCGACGTCAGCGTCGAGGAGCCGACTCCGGAGCGGATCACGGAGCTGATCAATGCGGCGATCCTCGGGGCCTCGCTCGAGAACTTGTTCGTCGGCCAGGTCGGGGTCGGCTACAACGTCGCCGACTGCGCCCCAGTCGAGCGGGACGCGCGCGAGGAAGCCTTGAGCGATGCCCAAGAGCGGGCCGAGATTCAGGCCGACCTGCTCGGCGTCGAGCTCGGCGACGTGAGGGCGTCGGCCGACCAGCCGCTCGACCCGATCCTGTCGATCTACTACGGTCCGTTCTCGCCGTCGGGGACGGGCTGTGCCCCGGCGAGCCCGAGCGAATCGGGGGCGCCGATCAGCGTCCCGCCGTACGATCCGACGGCACCGGCGGAGGTCAATGTCTACGCCGAGATCGCGGTCACCTACGCGCTGGGGGAGGCGACCGGGTCGTAGCCCGACATCCGGGGCCGCGGCTCCAGCGTCGGACCGTTGGCGGGGCGACGCCTTGCCGAACTTCCGATCGACAACGATCGGCGGGGCGTGGAATCGGGACGAGGCCTGGGGGCCAAACGGTACCCAGGCCACTCGATCTGTATGGGAGGCAACCGGCGGGGGGGTGGGGGCATACTCCCC